>NZ_JAEQCF010000070.1:0-30183 GCF_020738625.1 Microcoleus sp. PH2017_09_SFU_O_A | reverse complement strand
GTCAAAGATAGACTACAACAAGAGTGCGCTCTCAGAGGATGGAGATTTGTAGAGCAAGACGAATCCTACACCTCAAAAGCTAGCTTCTTGGATCGAGACATACTGCCAGTGAAAGTTGGTGAAAAACCCGACAATTGGCAACCGTCTGGTAAAAGAATTAAACGAGGTTTATACCGTTCTGCTCAGAAATCAATTCTGAATGCAGATGTTAACGGTGCGGCAAACATCATTAGGAAATCAAAAGTAGCCATAGACTCAATAAACTCGCTGTGTGGGTAGCGGGTTACTGACTAACCCTTTAAGAATTAAACTTTGGGCGGATTCATCCTCCAAAGTTTGTCCTTAAGAATCCCCGCGTCTTCAGACCGGGGAGTGTCAAAGTTTCCTGAAATATATCAAAATCTTACTTAATTTATATCCAGACTGCGGGCGGTTTCCGGGCTCGCGTGCTTGGGCCAAGAAACCAGGTTTGTGGGAGTTTTGGGTTTGGTAACGAGAAATCTACAAAGAAACCGGGTTTCTAAGAGTTTTGGGTTTGGGAACGAGAAATCTGCAAAAAAACGGGGTTTCTGAGGTCAAAAAGTGCGATCGCCAGCTATATGAGTTAACCAAATAATTCGTCTCACAAACAAAAAAGCCCCGATTTCGGGGCTTTTTGCGATCGGATTGGCTTTTATTGAGAGACAGACTGGTGTTTGCTTGCCTTGTCTAGCCCGCAAACTTGTTGACGCTCAAGATAGCTTCATAACTTCTTAAGAATCGCACAGTGACGATATTTCAGTCACTGTGTTAAATAGTCACAGACTCACTTAAGCTTCGCTTTTGCGGCTTTTCCGGCCGCCTTCGCGACCAATTTGAGCCATGTGTTCCCGATTTCTGCTGACAGCTTCGCCACCTTTTTGACCGGCTTCTCTGGCTTCTTCCGAAGTAAATTCGTGTGCAGTTCCTTTCGCGTGTGCAGCTTTTCCGCCTTTGCTAGCAATTGCACGCTGTTTTTCTGCGTCCATAGATGCGAATCCACGTTTGCTTTTCTCAGCCATGACTGTCTCCTTGTTTTTTTTGCTGATTTTTTCGATCGATCCCGCCTCACCTCCCACCGTAGTTGGGACTCCCAGCTAGCGGTGAGAGGTTAGACGGTAAATTATGAAACATCATCTGACGAATGTAAACTTTGAGTTTAAGTCGCAGGATGACTGTTTCATAATTTACAAATGTGAACTAAACATAGTTCACGCCCGGGTAGTTTAGTTCAAGCCGCCAATGTTTAAGCTGATTACTGTCTTTCAATCATTCTACAAATCCCCCAACTTTTATACCTCTTTCTCAGGTATAGTCATAAAAAAAACTCGGTAAGTAAGTGGGAAACGAGCGTGACTTTAGTCCTGAGAGGGAAACGGCTCGGCGATTTCAATCGCCTTGAATCCCCTTTCGGGGTTAGGGGGGGTATGGTTGCCCCCCCTGGGGAGATATGGTTGTCTCTTCGTGCAGACCTGGTTATAAAGGCTTGTTAGACCTGCAACACTGTAAAGCGTGACTTTAAAACTGTTTAATTGCAGATGACAGAGCCCAAAACTGGCGTCGCATTTTCCGGTGTCGTGACCTGAATAACGTCTCCTCGCGATCGAGGGGTCTGGTCAGAACAGCTTGTAATTTCTTACAAGCGAGCGTGGCGTTGATTCCCTGAGTTCCTGACTCTTTAGTTCGCTGGAAGGATGGAACCGAAAGCTGATTGGCGATACACTCAGAACATTTTTCGACTTAAGGGCCACACTTCAAAAATTCAAAGTCCAAAGAGGGATGCTTTTTTATCTTTTGACTTTTTATTTTTTTGATGCCTTCCGGGCCTGCCAGTTATCCCGATGTTAGTTGGTCTGCCGATCGAGTTGTTTCTGGCAAGCGATACCTCGGGGCGCAGTGCAGGACGTACTCGATCGCACTTATCAAGTTTACCTTATGACCGATCGATACATAAATCGGTTTTATCCCTGTTTGCGTCCTTAACGCTGCGCCTACCGTTGATCCCTCGTGCAGCAAAGGCTGCCAACAGCCCCGCTCGAACCCTACTTCTGAATGTTCTCCGATAAATCTAGTTTTGGCAACTCCGATCGTCGCAATTCCTGTCAAAACTCCCAAATGGCACGCCAGACCGAACCTGCGGGGGTGAGCTAGTCCTTGACCGTCGCATAATATCAAGTCTGGTCTCAAACTGATATTTTGTAAAGCGTCGAGGACTGCCGGCACTTCTCGAAAAGACAGGAAACCGGGAACGTAAGGAAAAGCTGTAGGACTGCGAACCACAGACTGCTGCTGTAATTGCAAGTCTGGAAAGCTCAAAACTGTTACAGCGGCCCGCGATACGCCTTCTGCACTGTCGTAGCCGACATCTACGCCTGCGACGTACCGAACTGGCGACCGTAGATTTTCGGTAATTACCTCTGACCGGAGAACATCTTGAATGACGATCGCCTCTTCAATTGTCTTCGGCCAAGGGTGTTGCTGCAACATTAGATATCTTTTTTCAACCGTTCTCATCTAACCTTAGCTTATTTTCTGCCATTTTCAAATTCTAATTTTTAACATTTGTCGCTATAAATTCAAAACTTGCCCAAGGAGTCTTTTTTTATACTCGCTTTGGGTTGGGTAAGTCCCACCAATGCCCCTTCTCTAGCAGATTTTGAAGGAGGAAGGAAGAGTTGACTGTTGACTGTTGACTGTTGACTGTTGACAGTTGACTGTTCACAGAAGTCCGATGGAAGTCGGAGGAAGGACGAAAAGCAGTTCAGTATGATAGAGATATTAATGCTGCAATAAATATTAGAAATGAAGGTTTGCGAATTCTGGCGTTAGGAACTAGCGCGAATGCCCTTGGAGGGGATGTAAGACGAAAATCTTCAGGACGTAAAAAATCTATGAAAGTTGAGGCAATCCCCATTGAATTGGGAAGCCTACACGCTTACCGCCAGGAAGCGTGTAGGTAGTTCACAGTTAAAAAAGCAACCCAAGATGCTCAAGCCCAAATTAACCGGGCTCTCATAGCAAGCAGAAGCTCAACGGTTGCAGCGACAAACTTTAACTATAGCCTTTCTCAAAAAGATGAGGTATAATTGACAGCTTATATAACCACCCAGACGTATAGGGCCTTCTTCCCAACAACGTCCGCGAATATGAGAGCTAGATCCGCTATACCTCGCCGGGAAGTCCCCCGCTATATACAGTAATCCTAAGCACTTAGCCAAGCATGAAAAAAATCTCAAACGCAAGCAAGCAACAAAAGCTAGCAAAAAAACAGAAAGGAAGTAAATCAAGAAACAAAGCTAAAAAGATTAGACCTCTTGGACGGGCTAGAAGCCCATCCCACAAAAATCTTTTTTCTTGTGGGATGGGCTTCTAGCCCGTCCCAAAATTTGGTTAAAAGGATTTTTGCAAGAGGTCTACTGTAGCTAAAGTGTACGCTCGGGTAGCTAAATCCCGTCAAGTTTTTTTGCATAAGTTATCAAGAAAACTCGTCAACGAAAACCAAGTTGTCGTAGTAGAAAATCTTAATGTCAAAGGCATGGTACGCAACCACAATTTAGCTAAAGCAATATCTGATGCTGGATGGGGAACTTTTACTAATTTCTTAGCTTACAAGCTAGAGAAAAAAGGTGGGAAGTTAGTAGGAATTGACCGATGGTTCCCCAGTTCTAAACTTTGCTCTAGCTGTTATTACCAAATTGATAAGTTGCCACTTGATATTAGAGAGTGGACTTGTCCCAATTGCGGCACTCGTCACAATCGCGATGGTAATGCAGCAACAAATATTAGAGCAGAAGGTATCAGAATGCTACAAACGGATGGAACAGCCGTTTCTGAAGAGCGGAGGGGAAGTAAGACCAACGAAAGGACGTAAGTCAGTTCGCTCGGCATTCCCCCGCGATGTTAGAAGCCTGCACTATAATCGCTTCGATAAGCGTGCGGGTATTTCAACTCCCGAAATTTTGCACTACTCAAGCGATCGAAAAATGGAACGGTCAGTTTCCGACAGTAATGGGGAGCAACGAGGCTCTACCCTTGATTAATATTACCAGAAAGAATTGGTTGAAAGCCTCTCCCTGCTCGGGAGAAATTAAAATCAAACTATTCATTACTCCAATCCTCTTCCTTCTAGGTAGAGGTCGCTCTCAAACTGTCAACTGTCAACTGTCAACTGTCAACTGTTGAAGCCTGGTCAATCTGCGACTCCTGGTAAATAAGTTGCTGCACATCCTGATTGACGGAGTGCGGGGAGAGGGGGAGAGGGGGAGAGGGTGAGAGGAATTGAGGGTTTTTCACTCTTGGCACTGAAG
This sequence comes from Microcoleus sp. PH2017_09_SFU_O_A, assembly GCF_020738625.1. Lineage (NCBI taxonomy): Bacteria > Bacillati > Cyanobacteriota > Cyanophyceae > Oscillatoriales > Microcoleaceae > Microcoleus > Microcoleus sp. PH2017_09_SFU_O_A. The sequence goes on along the minus strand of NZ_JAEQCF010000070.1, from coordinate 25,858 downwards.
ATGCGCTTTTTGTAAATGCCGACACAGCAAGCGCAGAAAATACAACTAGCAACTAACCTGAAATCCCGCTTAGTTAAAGGCAAAGATGCAATCTACGTTCGTGAGTCCTGAAAAACGTTAAAGTAAGAAGCAACTCGGAAATTGCAAAGGTTGGCTTGAAAGTTTGGCTGATGGGAAATCGGGATAACCAGTCAATTTATAATTTAGATGAAGTGGGGGACGTAGCCGATCGCGATACGGCTTCTGAAGCACTGTGGCTGCGCGATCGAGCTTTGGCTGCTACTACCAGCGGTATTATTATTGCTGACGCCAAGGCACCCGACTGTCCCATAATTTATTGCAATCCAGCATTTGAAAGGATCACAGGCTACTGCGCCGGTGAAGTCTTGGGGCGCAACTGCCGATTTTTGCAAGGCCCGGATACCGATCGCACTACAGTAGCTAAAATCCGCGAAGCCTTGCGCGAAGGCATAGCATTGCAGGTGACAATCAAAAATTATCGCAAAGACGGCACTCCTTTTTGGAACAAATTGTCGCTATCTCCCGTGCGAGACGACAGCGGTAATTTGACTCACTTCGTCGGAACTCAGTCCGACTTATCGGAACGCATCGAAGTGCAGGAAGCTTTGCAGCAAGCAAACGACCAACTGCAAACGATTTTGGAAGCAGTTCCGGGCATAGTATCTTGGATTAGCTCGGATTTGCGCTATTTGGGCGTCAACCACCACTTAGCTAAACTGCACGGTTTGTCGCCGTCGGCCTTTGTCGGTCAAGATATCGGTTTTCTGGGCGCTAGCTTGGATTTTTACTCTTTTGTGGTGGATTTTTTTGCCTGCGAGGCTACGGAAGCGGTTAAAGAACTCAGCGCTAAGGTGAAAACGGAGGGCGGACAGTCGGCGGGATATTATTTGATTGTGGCTCAAAAGTACGATCGGGGGAATGCAGCTTGTCTGGTAGGGATTGATATTACCGAGCGCAAGCGGGCAGAAGAAGCTCTGGTGCTGACTCGCAAGGCGGTGGAAAGTTCGAGCGACGCGATCGGCATCAGCGATGCCAACGGCACTCACATCTATCAAAATCAAGCGTTTTCTCAGCTATTTGAATGGGAAACGGCAGAGGAATTTAAACTCGCAGGAGGTATACCGGCAGTTTTTGCTGACCCCGCAGTCGCCTGCGAGGTTCTCGATACGATCGCCAGAGGTTATTCTTGGTCTGGTGAAATTACCAACCGCACAAAAAGCGACAAAATTTTGCAAGTGCTGCTGCGGGCCGATGCGATTAAAGACCCCACGGGGAAAATTGTCGGTCTGATTTACATGAATACCGACATTACCGATCGCAAGCGCACGGAACAAGAACTGCGACAAAGCGAAAAGCGTTTTCGATCGCTAATTGAAAATGCCAGAGACATTATTGTAATTCTCGACGACAAAGGCTTTTGCCGCTATGTCTCTCCTTCCGCCGAGCGGATTTTGGGCTACCCGACGGCGGAAGTCCTCGGCCGGTCTGTCTTTGACTTGATTCACCCCGATGAATTGCCAATGGTGGATCAAGTGTTCAAAGGTGTCATCCAAATGCCGAGAGTTGGGCTGGGATTGGCGGAATACCGGGTGCGACACAAGCAGGGTTTCTGGTGCGTGTTGGAAGCGGTGGCGACGAATTTGCTCTCGGAACCTTCGGTGCGGGGAATTGTCGTCAACTGTCACGATGTAACTGAACGCAAGGCGGCTGAAGACCAATTGTTGCACGATGCTTTGCACGACGCGCTGACGGAGTTGCCCAACCGCGCTTTGTTGACTGACAGGTTGGGCCAAGCTTTTGCACGCGTCAAACGGCATCCGAACTATCAATTTGCGGTGCTATTTCTCGATTTGGACAGGTTTAAGGTGATTAATGACAGCCAGGGACACCGCACGGGCGATCGGCTGTTGGTGGCTGTGGGCCGCCGTCTGTTGACTTGTTTGCGCCCAGGAGATACGGTGGCACGTCTGGGGGGAGATGAGTTTGTGATTTTGCTGGAGGAAATTCAAGGTGTGGATGAAGCGATCGCCCAAGCAAAGGGAATTCTGAAGGCGATCGAACGACCGCTATATTTAGAAGGTCATAAAGTTTTAATTACTGCTAGCATCGGGATTGCTATGAGTACCGACAAATATCAGTGGCCTGGAGATATTTTGCGCGATGCTGATATTGCGATGTACCGGGCAAAAGCTCTCGGTAAAGCTCGTTACGAAGTGTTTACGAGTGCAATGCACACTCGGGCTGTGGCTTTGATGCACTTAGAAAACGATTTGCGGCAGTCGATTGAAGAACTGAATTTGACATATTCGATTGTGGATTTCCCAGGTGGGGCGGCGGGGGAAAACTCGCCTGTATGTGAAATCGACTGGAAGTTGGAGCGCACGAAATCACAATTGGCTCCTCTTAAATTGGAATGTCCTTTTACTGTTTATTATCAGCCGATAGTTTGTTTGAAAAGCGGATCGGCGATCGGATTTGAGGCGCTGGTGCGCTGGCTGCACCCGGAACGCGGTTTAGTTTCCCCGATGGAATTTATTGCGATGGCGGAGGAAACTGGGTTAATTATGCCTTTGGGTTTGTGGGTTTTGAACGAAAGCTGCCGCCAAATTATTGAGTGGCAGAGTTTGAATTTGCCTGTGGGAAATTCCCGGCTGACAGTAGCAGTGAATCTTTCGGGGAGGCAGTTTTCGGAACCGGAGTCGATCGAGCAAATCAAGCAAGTATTGCAGGAAACGGGTGTTGATGCTCGCTGTTTGAAGTTGGAGATTACTGAGACTGTGGTGATGGAAGATGGGGAAGCGGCGGCGGCGATGCTTTCGCAGTTAAGGGAGTTGGGGATTGGGCTGTGCATTGATGATTTTGGTACTGGTTATTCGTCTCTGAGTTATTTGCACAAATTCCCGATTAATATTTTGAAGGTCGATCGCTCTTTTGTCAGTCGCATCGGAGCAGCGGGCGAGAATTTGGAAATCGTGCGGGCGATCGTCATGCTGGCGCGCAGTTTGGGGATGGAGGTAGTCGCAGAAGGTGTCGAAACCGCCGTGCAATTGGCTCAACTGCGGGCGATCGGCTGCGAGTACGGTCAGGGGTACTTTTTCTCTAAACCTCTCAACAGTGAGGCTGCTACGGCCTTATTGAGGCGATCGCCCAAATGGTAATCCGATCTACAATAGTTAGTAGGGTGCGTCAGTCTGCAAACGCTCGATCGTCGCCCTATAACTTCACGCCTGAAAATTGGATCTGAAGCCTCCCCGTGTAGGGGGAAATCAAACAAAATGATTCATTGCTCCAATCCTCTTCTATCGATGGAAGAGGTAGCTGTCAACTGTCAACTGTCAACTGTCAACTGATGAACTGACGCACCCTACAAACTTACTCATACCAAAACCTATGTCTCAATCAATCGCCCCAGTTTTAGAAGAAAAAGAAGTTGATAATTCTCCAACTTTAACCTTTGAAGAATACAGAGTTTATCAAGGAGATCCTGATGTACAATACGAACTGTACAAAGGCAAACTAATACCAATGGCAACGGCGAGCGCATTACATACAAGCATCTGCGAATATTTGGTTTACAAGTTGCAGCGTTATCTCGCTGAACACAATCTCGATTTAGTAGTAAAAACTTCTGTAGGAGTGAGAACAGAAAATGCTACATCTTGCATTCCCGATGTACTTGTCTGCACTCAAAGTTTGTGGGAACAAATACTTGCCCAGCCTGGTTCAGGCATCCTTGACTTAGGAGAAACACCGCTATTAGTAGTAGAGGTAGTGAGTGAAAATCGACGGGCAGATTACATGATTAAACGAGCACAGTATGAATTAGCGAATGTGCCAGAATATTGCATTGTTGACCCTAAATGTGGGAAGCAAAAAATCAGAATCTTAGCATTTATTGAAGGTGAAGATGGTTACACGCATACAGATTTCTTTCCGGGTGAGGAAATTATATCTGTAGTATTTCCAGATTTGGTTTTATCAGTGGATGAAATACTGAATCCACCATTGGTGGAGGAGTTAGTGAAGGCAGAACGAGTTCGATTACAGGAATCACAGCAACAAGCTGTAATGGAACGTCAACGCGCTGATGAGGAGCGTCAACGCGCTGATGAGCAGCGTCAACGCGCTGATGAGGAGCGTCAACGCGCTGATGAGGAGCGTCAACTCGCCCAGCAGCAGAGTCAACGCGCTCAAGAGGAATGTCAACGTGCTGACAAATTGTCAGCGAGGTTGCGGGAATTGGGAGTAGATCCTGATACTGTCATTTAAATTTAATTTAATCATAAATACTCGCTGAGGTCACAAAGATATGTCTCAATCAATCACGCCAGTTTTGACAGACCAACAAGTTGATGATTCACCCACATTAACCTTTGAAGAATACCGATTTTATAAAGTCGATGACGAGGTAAAACATGAACTGCACAGAGGTGAATTAATACCAATAGCAATGCCTACAATTCTACACATAAATATTTGTGAGTATTTGGTTTATAAATTGCAGCGTCACCTAGCTGAAAACAATCTTGATTTAGTAGTCAAAAGAAATTTGGGAGTCAGAACCGAAGAAAGTTCATCCCGCATCCCTGATATAGTTGTTTGCACTCAAAGTCTTTTAGAACAAGTTGCTGCTCGACCCGGAGGGGCCGTCCTTGACTTTGATGAAACGCCTTTATTATTAATAGAAGTCGTTGGCAAAGATCGACGCGCAGATTATATACTTAAACGAGGAGAGTACGAACAAGCTAACGTGCCGGAATATTGCATAGTTGATCCGACAGAAAACAGACAGCGGGTGCGAGTTATAGCAGTTCCCGAAGGTGATGAGGTTTATTCACAGGTAGATTACTTGCCGGGTGAGGACATAGTATCTGTAGTATTTCCTAATTTGAGATTATCAGTGGATGAAATACTGTCTCCGCCATTGGTGGAAAGGTTAATTAAAGAAGAACAAAGGCGGTTGCAGGAACTTAAACAAGCTGCAATGGAACGTCTAGATTTTCAAGAGGAACGTCAGCGCGTTGAAAAATTGGCGGCTAAGTTGCGGGAGTTGGGAGTAGATCCTGATACTGTTTAAAGAGTTGAAATAGTGGCAATAGCCTCAATTCTACCTCAATCATCTAATAACAAATCACGCAGGAAATAAAAGCGATCGCGCCCCAAACTATCTCCTTTAATTCGCCCTGCATAACCTGTCAGCGGAGAAGAAAGTTCTACTAAAATTTCGTGCAACTCTTCACGGGACAATTGCTTGGGTGGGTTAGACATTGAAAACGCACCGCTCAAAGAATCAACGCTGGCTCTTTTAGAACCTGTAGTTTCTAAATACTTTTTCAGAATAGAAAGAACGTGCGATCGCACTTTAAGCTTTTCCCGCACATCGTCAATATAGCGATTAACCTTAGCATCGGCTTCCTCACCAAACGGCTGTTGTTCCAAACAAGGTTTTAACTGTAATAGATCGATCGAACCTGGTTGCTTAGCTTTGAGTTCAACTAATCTTTGCAATGTTTCCGGGCGAATTACATTCATGTGGTTTCCGATAGCAGTTTTGTTAGCGTGTCTATTTAACTGACCAGCGGCCATAATTATCTTAATACAGCAGTTGTATTGTTCCTGAAGATGCTTGTGTCCTAACTTGATAAGTTGCGCGGGCGTTCCATCAGCTACGGTTTCACTTTTGGTAGCTTTGCATTCTCCCACTACCTGATAGGGAGTTTCACAGTAGAAATCTAATCCGCCAGCGCCCCCGGTTGATTCGGGATCGAGACTGGCTTCTGGTTTGTGGTTAGAATTTCCGAAACCTAGCTTGATAAAACCTTTGCGGACTAATTTTTCAAAGCCATTACCGTCGCTAGAGTTGCCGATTTGTGCGATCGTTTTAATCCAATCTAAATCTGGATCGGGTTTTGTTGTTGGTAAATTTTCCGACCAACCTAGAAATATTTTAATTTCGGCATCGAGTTGTTTAGCGTTTGGGTTAGTATTGGATAAATGCACTAATGCACTTTGCAACTCTTCCAATTCTGGATGTTCGGGAGGCTCTAGTTTTTCGAGCTTTTGACGGCGTTTAGCGAAGATAGACTCGCTCAACACAGGCGTTGAATCAGTAACAGTTAGGGATTTTGACAAAGATACAAAATTGCCACTAGATTGCACTGGTATTTCAAACGGCTGAGGTAGCAGATAAACCCGCAGGTAAGCTACAAAAATAAAAGGACGCTGCTGGAGAATTTGCTCTAATGCCTTTGTTTTCCAGACTGTTAATCGCGACAAAGCCTCTAATGATTCAGGCTCATTCACCATTTTACACAATTCGCACCTAGCCCAAGCTTTGATCGAAACCGTTTCAGAATTTAACTGAGCAAGTGCGTTTTTAGCGACGGGCAAAAAACTTGAGCTATAATGTTGCTCGTGAGGTAGCAAATTAATCGAGATATCGGCGGGGTACAAAGCAAATGTCCGCCCCGGATTCAGAAACATCCGAGGCATAGCTGCAACCATTCGTCCTTGGATTAAAGCTTCAACATCTGGATTTGGTAAAGCCAGTGCTGTTTGAAGCAAAATTGATTGGTTCATACTTAACTAAATTGGTCGCTTAGATCGCCATCATCTGTATCATCACTGCTGGTAGGGTTGAAAATATCTTCTAAAAGTTGGAGTTCATCTTCATCATCAACCACAGGCATTTGATTCGACGGATCGCTCAAAATTTCTCGCAGTAAAAGATTGTCAAAAGTGAGCTTTTTCTGAGATATGAAATCAAAAACCTCGTCTTTGGTTAAATTATACTCTGTGCATTTTTCATAAACAGCACGGAGAGCAAATAACGGTTTTATTTGGTCTTCAATCAAGTACACCAACTCACCGCCTTTTTCTACTGACACGAGTTGTTCTAGTAGCTTGTATGCTGGAGAGTTTTTGCTCATTTTCTCTATTTTTGATTGGGAACGGACTAAACAACCGCGAGTCAAATCAAATTTTTGATAATCAATTAAGCGTCTTAATCCAGCAACTAAGTCAGATTGAGAAGTTTGAATGACTGCAACACCAATCTTGATTTTTTTCCCATTTTCGACACCAATTATCTTGAAATCAATCCAATTCGCATTTTGTAATTTTGGCTTAACCTCTGTCATAATGTCATTAATTTTTACGTTGTCTACAGTCTCACCTATCAGGGTTAAAAAGCCAAAGCAAATAGCATCAGCAATTGTCAAACTATCCTTCATATCCTCTCGGATGTCTCCGTCAAGTTCCTTGGTAAAAGCAAGCTCAAACCGTTCAGCAGGCTCTTCTGGAAGTTCAGGCATTGGAGGCATAAAAACTTTAAAATTCTCGGCACACCATGTCAAAGCTTCGCGTACAGTTGGCTTACCTCTGCCATATTCTCTCAGTTGACTTTCCTCAAATGGGTAAACCGGATGAGGAGGATTTAAATTTCTGACCTGATAAAAATCTTGCAACCATAATTTGACTAAATCAACTAAAGAATCGCCATTCAAGTATTTTAAATCGATTGGTTTTCGCTGCGTGTATGTTGAAACTCGATCTAGTATACTACCAGGCATCATATTAACTGTTTTCCAAGTATCTGGTGCCATTACTGTGATAATAACTAAACCTTGACTGAGTTCTGATTGTTCGAGAGTATCGTACAAACGCTTAACAAGATCGGCAATTACCTGCGGTGTTGTCAAGCCATCATCTCTACAACTTGTATTTACATCTATTTCATCAAAACAAATGATTATAGGACGGTAGTAACTCACCAAATTTAAAATTTTCTGGACATTGTTAAGAGATTCTACTTCTCTATCCTGATTAGTCTTGCCGGAATTAGTCGGCAATCCTAGTTCCTCAGCTTTAGATTTATCTAACTCTTCACCAGACAACCATTTGATAGCAAAAGGTGTTTCAGTTTCTGATAATGTCCACAAAACAGCTCGAACAATATAAGGGTCTACATTTGATCTTCTCCTAAGAAATTGCTTGGTTAGGGCTTTCATGTAATTTTTATTTTTAGTAGCCCAACTAGCACATACTTGATCAAATTGATCGAGTAGTTTTTGAGTAGAAAGATTTGGTGTAGCAGCATTCATAGCTTTAAAACATTCGTTAACCATTGCTGCTGCTATTTCCTGGCATTGCATGACACCTTCGTTACTTATGCGACTTAAACTGTTAACTAAAGTTTGCTGAAATTGGTATTTTATCAAGTTTAAGTCTGTGTAATTATTAACACTTGCATAAACGAATAAAGCATTACCATTGCTTTCTAGCCTGTGGCGAGTACGATTCAAAATGTGGCTTTTCCCCACTCCCATTGAAGCAGTTAATACCAGTGAAGTCACCTTTTCTTGACTAGATTGACTTGTCTTTACTTTTTCAACTGCCTGAAAAATTGCATCGGAAGCATGAGCATTTAGAGTCGGAAGATCGGGGAACCCTTTCCCCCAAATATCTTGCTCTTTGACAATGCCAGCTTTGCTAAATGGATTGTGATTTTGAATTGCAGCATTCAGGGCTTCTATCGGGGAAACTGGTATATTGTTCATGGTTATCGGGTGTGAGGTAACGAACTACAAAAAGATTGAGAACAATTTTATGGATTTAAGCGCTTGGCGTAGTAACGCAATGTACCACCAGGAATGATGATTGAGTCTTCACGTTTATCTGGGGTGATGTCTGGCGTTTCCCCTGCCATTAGCTGAAAAATGTCATTAGCCTGCATTTCCAACAGCCACTCATTGAACTCCGATCGCCCAACTCTTTCCCCGATCGCCCGTCGCATCCGATAAATCGGCACTAAATCGTCTAAGTTATAATCCCGGTTCAAGCTGTCATACACATCGATCGCCACAGCCTTAAAATCGTCATAGGAGGCGATCGCCCCTGCATCCTTTTTCCCCGTCTCCACAGCAACACTCGCCGCACCATCCTGATGCCGAATCCACTTCAGCAGAGCATTTCCCAGCCGAGTACCGATTTGAGAACCATCAAACTCAAACAGAGAATCCCGACTTTTCAAGCCCTGCGCTAAAACCTCTTTCCCCTTCGCGCTCAACTCCACCCGCGTCACCCGATTTACCAGCGAATACTCGATCGCCCCAGATTCCTGCAACTGGGCGAGCACTTCCAGATACCTCTGACTCGTCTCATTAGTGCGAACAATCCGCTTAGTCAAATCCCCCTTTTTAACCGGAATCTGACCGCCACCCAAATCCCACAAATTCAGCAATACCCGAACTTTCGCCTTCGCATCCCAAACCGCTTGCTCTTCCGGTGTCAAAGTTTTAGACACAGCAATTTCATTTTGCTCAGACATATCCATACCTTTAAATCCCTATTGTTAGTATCAAATCTTACCAGAAATTTTGTTAAAAAACATCTCAACTTCTCAGCAAAATAGCGCGCGAGACCGCGCACAACCCATGCAAACTTCATTTTAAAATAATTGGCATTGACTAAAATCTGAGTATTTGATACAATGACTGATTGGACAATCGATCGCACTTCAAAATATCTACACTCAATAAGAGCGATCGTACATTTCCATCAAAACAATCGGAATCAACCCCACTTACCAGAAAGAATTGGTTTAAAGCCCCAAGCCCGGGAGAAATTAAAATCAGACGATTCATTATTCCAATCCTCGGACTTCCAGGTAGAGCTCGCCCTCCGAAGTCAACTGTCAACTGTCAACTGTCAACTGTCAACTGTCAACTGAAAACTTAGCAACCTCAGCAAATATAGCGCTCCGAACCACAGTCAACCACGAGCAATTCAGATTAACTGCGACTTTAGTTCAATCCCCAATTCAGCCTTTAGAAAGACGAATTCAACCGAAACATCTTGTTACATTGCAATCAAAGCATTGAAGAGAATTTTACCCATGAAAACTATTCCAGACCAAATTGCAGACATCAAAGAAAAACTGCCAGATTTGACTCCCACCCCTCCCAGTTTAAAAGCCCAAGTATCCAGCCACGACCTCAAAGCCCGCTTAGATTGGGGCGAACCCGGACTGACAATCATCGACGCCCGCGATTTTGAAAGCTTCGATAAAAGTCGCATTACCGGCGCCGTACCAATGCCAATGGACGAATTAGTCGATCGAGCAAAAGCCAGCCTAGAACCCGTTCGCGACATCTACATCTACGCCGAAACCGACGAACAAACAGCAGAAGCCGCCAATCTTCTGCGCGCAGCAGGCTTTAGAAAAGTCGCCGAACTAAAAGGCGGAATTCCAGCTTGGAAAGCCATCGACGGCCCCATCGACGGCGCTCTAGAACACGGTAATCCAGGCCCCGCCGCCTACAATGTTTTCGCTCGCCTGCAACATCACGCCAAAGCCCAGAAAATTAACAAATAATCTCACAGAAAACCTAGATACCCGACTTCTTGAAGAAGTCGGGTATCTAACAGAACAATTTGTTTGTAGTAATAACTTCAGTGGGTGCATCTCATTTTGGCGAATATATCCGTAGGGGCGAAGCATGACCGCAGAAAATAGGAGATTATAACTAATAACTTATATGCGGTCATGCTTCGCCCTCTTCAAAAGTGAGATGCACCCACTTCAGTCCTTAGCGAATAAAAGTTTTAAGATAGGACTAAAGTCCTTACTACAAACTTAATTATGGGTAGATAAGGAGATTTGATATTAACTCTTTTTTTTGCCGTCCAAAAAAGCTTTAACTTCCCTCAAGATTTGCCGATTCCCATCAAAAGTAATCTGCTTGACTGCATCCTCAAAAGAACTCCAAGCATGATTCTGAACTTCCTCTACTTGCAACTGAACTTCCATTGAATTTACAAAAGCCAAAAAGTAAGTAACAGTCTTTTCAATTGATTCCCCTTCCTTAGCAGAGGAATAATGTTGCACAGAACTAGGCTTCCCTTCCTTAACAAAGGAATAACTTTCCACAAAACTAGGCTCCTCAACCACTTCACAATCGCGGATGCCAGTTTCCTCCTCAAACTCCCGCTTCGCCGTTTCTAGCGCAGATTCCCCCGGATTCGCGTGACCTTTAGGAAACGCCCAATGTCCGGCTTGATGTTGAATCAACAAAAACAAACTATCAGTTTCAGTCGCAAAAACTGGCACAATGCCAAAAGCTTCATCTTTCATATTTTTTCTCTTTGCTATTAATAACTAATCGGAATCTTCTCTTAGTCCACGCAGGTGGACTTCGTTTGTGTAGACGCGATTTCCAATCGCCGGGAATTTGTGGTTTAAACTATAATTCCCATCCCAACCGAGTTGGCTGTTCGTAAAGCCGCTTCAAAGTATTAACATCCCTCGCAGAAATAGCCGGAGGATTCCGCACCTGAGAAAAATAAAGCACATCAGTTTCCAGCAAACTGTGGCCCCAAATTCCCAAAGCGTGCCCCAACTCATGCCGCGCCGTCGCCGGAACATACTTACCCACTTGATTCGGATTCAAATAAACCGCAAACCGATGAGATAAAACTGTTTTATCCCCGTCCCGACGATTGTACAACTCATAGGTGGATTCCCCCGATCGCGATCGCAAAAGCCCTTGACGCAAAGGCGGAGCCTGACGTAAAATTCTAATATCAGCCGCCTCGGAACTATCCACGACTTGCAAAGGCAAATAAACCCCCCATTCCCGCACAACACCCAACACCGCTGCTATCCATTCTTCAGACTTATTCCCATCTACCGGACGCTCCACATACACCTGAATCGGGAACTTCGACCATAGCAAATGACCGACATTTGGCTGTTTAATGCGATCGAAATAATCGCCGCTATTAGTTGCATCTTGCCAATTAGCCAGCGTTGGTGGTAAAGGATGAACCTGTGGAGAGGGCCAAGTATTTGGGAGAGGAGAAAGAGAAAGACTCGCCGCCGGAGCATTAACCTGAGTAAAAATTATGAGACTAAAACAACATAAAGTCAATCCCAAACCAGCCAGCAATCGAGCTTTTATCGAAACTTTCCACAACCGCATTTTTCAGACCGCAGATACACACAAATAAGCGCAGATGAATACAAATTATATCAACTTCATCTGCGTTAATCTGTGTTTATCTGCCTACATCTGCGGTTAAAAATCCTAATCTTACAACTTAGGAGTCAACCAACCAGCACTCAAAATAATAGTCAAACCCATAAACACAATAGACAGACCCCAAGTAATCCGATTGAGAGTTGTTTCCGCACTCTTAGCGCTGGTAAATAATTGAGCTTGTCCGCCAATTCCTCCAATGCCATCGCCTTTAGGACTGTGGAGCAATACAAAAACCACAAGTCCTAAAGCAGACAAAGACCAGATAACTTGTAACACAGAAACAATATTCATAATTTGGGCTAATTGGTAATTAGTAATCGGTAATTCATTATCATATCAAATTTAGTCGATCGCACACAACCGGGCAGTCGAGGCCCGATCCCCTAAATCATCCTTAAAAAGCAGGGGGGTTTTATAGTCAGGAGAGAGATAGGTACGTAGTTGGGCTTTAGCCCTCTTTGTATATATGTCTAAAGAGGGCTGAAGCCCAACTACGTACCTTGCCTAACCCTACCTACCTGTAGCCCAGACTTCCTAAAGCCGCACCCGCACCGGAGTGCGATTAGCCCGAACTTCAAATTCAGCAGCTTGAATCATAGACTTTCCAGTCATCTCCGGGGGCTGAGGCAACCTCAACAGCTCCAAAATCGTCGGCGCCACATCGGCCAAACAGCCGTCCGCCCTGAGAGCAACATTCCCTCCGTGACCTGGAATTTTCAGACCTTCGCCTTCTATTAGAATAAAGGGCACCGGGTTAGTAGTGTGAGCCGTCCAAGAATTCCCGTTCTCGTCGAACATCACCTCAGCATTTCCGTGGTCAGCAATAATAATTGCCGTTCCCCCAGCTTGGGAAATCCCGGTCAACAGCCGCCCCAAACATTTATCCACAGTTTGAACCGCAATTATCGTCGCATCCAGCATCCCCGTATGACCAACCATATCCGGGTTAGCGTAGTTAAGCACCACAAACGAATAAATCCGCTTGGACAAAGCCTCCAGCGCCACATCCGTCACCTCAGCGGCCGACATCTCCGGCGCCTCATCGTAAGTCGCCACCATCGGACTCTGCACCATTTCGCGGTCTTCCCCCTCAAAAGGCTCTTCCAGACCCCCATTAAAAAAATAAGTCACGTGAGCGTACTTTTCAGTTTCCGCTGTCCGCAACTGTCGCAAACCGTGCTTAGAAATCACCTCACCCAGAATATTGTTCAAATTCTGGGGTTCAAAAGCCACCAGTACCGACGACAGTTTGGGGTCGTACTGAGTAAAACTCGCAAAGGTCAGCGGATCAATTAATGATCGTTCAAAGCCCTTAAAATCTGGCGCTACAAAAGCCTGAGTCAACTCTCTAGCCCTGTCCGGTCGAAAATTGAAGAAAATCATCCCATCCCCGGATGCCACCGCTCCCGGGGCAATGCGAGTCGGAACTGCAAACTCGTCGGTTACTCCTTCAGCATAGGAGGCCTGCAACACATCAACTGCCGATCGACCATCAGGTGCGCCCTCAACCGTCATTACCTCATAAGCGCGGCTCACCCGATCCCAGCGTTTGTCTCTGTCCATCGCGTAATAGCGGCCGCTGATGGTAGCAATCCGACCCACTCCTACTTGTTTGATATAACCTTCTATCTTGCTGAGAGCTTCTACACCCTCTTTCGGAGTAGTATCGCGGCCGTCTGTAATCGCGTGGATGCAAACTTCAGAAATTCCCTGTGCTTTTGCTAGCTGTAGCAAACCCAAAATGTGACTCAGGTGCGAGTGTACCCCACCCTCGGAACAAAGACCGGTCAGGTGTAACTTGCCGCCCCGACGGCGCACTTCCTCGCAAAGTTTAACCAGCGCCCGGTTGTCGAGCAAAGAACCATCTTCGACAGCATCCGAGATTCGCACTAACTCTTGAGGAACCACGCGGCCGGCGCCGAGATTTAAGTGACCGACTTCCGAGTTGCCCATTTGCCCGTCTGGAAGCCCTACCGCCCGACCTGATGTGTTAATCAGAGTTCTGGGATAAGCTGCCCAGAGACTGTCCATCACGGGTGTTTTCGCTAAGGCGATCGCATTTCCGTCTTTTTCTTCACGATAACCCCAGCCATCTAGAATAATCAGCACTACAGGAGATACAGACGTTTGTGCCATGCCAATACCCTATTTACAATAATTAATTTCTCGATCGTCATTATTGCCGATTTTGCGGAACATCTTCCGCTCATATATTTTGTACAGCGGCCCAACAACACGAACAATAATTCCCCCAGCCACAGCATTTTGGAAACTAATTTCCACCCGATCGGCAAATTGTCTAATTGATTGCCTTGACTTGAACTCTGAATCCACCGTTGGATACTGTTACTCGATAGCGCCAACAGTGGCCGTGCTTTGACAGCCGGATTTTCCCGGATTGTTCAACGGTAAACTGCTCTGGAAACACTCAAAACAATACCACACTTGGTCGTATTTTGCTAGTGGCTCAAAAAATAAATTAAACAGCCTTGACCGGGCTGCGAATAACTTTAACAGTATGCAAATAAAAATTGGTTTCTGAATTGTCTCAGTTTCAGCGGACATAAAACTCTACAACATCTTTTTTGATTTTCACATCGTAATTGCCAAAGAAATCGTGACCGAGGAGACCAATTTCCATTTGTTTGGCGATCGCCACTTCGACATTTTGGATGGCAGCACCCCCAACCCGAATCGATCGCACCAAACCAATGGGGAACTCGACAATGCTACCGTCAGCGATCCCCGCTCTCCCAGTGCCCACTTGCCTCACTCCCAGTGCAGTAGCCATCCGCTGAGTAATTAAAGTGCCGCTCGCCCCGGTATCGACAATCATTTCAAAAGTCTTGTTACCGTTAAATACCACATCAATCACAGGTGTCCCACCCGCGCGGCGCTTGATTTTCGCTTGAAATACCTTTTGATTCCCACCAGAGGCTGGTTGATTGGCTGGCGGTTGGGCACCAGGATTTGAGGTGCCCCTGCGAAACTGAGAATACACATTGCCACTTGTGGCTTCCGAGGCTGCTGTTAAAGTGCGATTCCCTTCGGGATAGCTCCGCCGCGCGTGCTGCTGGGAACTCACAAGTGGCACCAATGCCATCACCTTTGTTTCTGGCTGATGTGAATGAGCATTCACATTGCCGCTTCCCACCGATCCCAGACCTACCAAAACAGCCACAGAAACAATGCCCGATCGCCAAATCCGTTTCAGAATCACTTTTGCCACCATAACCATGCCCTAATTAGTTAAATATGTGCAAGAACCACCACCATTGATATCCTAACCTGCTCTTGAAAACCCAGGGCCCGCCTCAATATCAAATCGTCCGGAAAACTTGGCAATTTAAAAGCGATCGCATACCATCAAACCAGGTAAACTGAAAAGCGGCAAATGGCAGCAACTGCAATTGCCATTTGGATCACTTAAAAGTCAGGCGTTTGGGGACGATCGGTAATGCGTAAACTTTTATATTTTGCAACTATAGGAATGCTGGCTTTCTCGATCGGGGGATGCGGCGGCGACGGGGGTGGCGACACAGCCAGTCCCACTCCTAGTCCTAGTATCAGTCCGGGTGCAACACCAGGGGCACCAGCAGCCAACGCTCCCGGAACGACCGGGGGTGTGGCAAGTCCCACACCAGGAGCTCAGACATTCCCCTCTCCAGTAGTAGCGGCCCAGCCCCCCGGCTTGATCCGATCGACAAACCCTGACGATCGCGCCAGACAAGCTCAAGCAGACATTGATGGCAAAAAGACAGCCCCAAGGGCAATTCCACAGACATCTGTCCCCGGCCAAGCAAATGACCCATTCTCAGTCCTTCCCCCTCAACCACTCAAAACAGACGGTGGCGGGACAGCGGGCAACGAACTCCCCAACCTCCCAGTCAGACAAGTTCCAAGTCTGCCCAAGCTGCCAGACGAGAGAAACCCACCTCGGTGGACGCCAGTACCGGGATCGAAAAGGGCACCGGGCGGCGGCACAGTTGCCGAACTTCCCAAAGCTCAAAGCCCCGCACAGGTGTCAAGTCTTCCCAACCTGCCGCTAACCCCCGTACCCCAATGGCGGCCGCCAATTTCAGCGCGTCCCCAAGCAGCTCCCGGACGCCCCGGAGCGAGACCAGCAGGCTCCCCAAACGTCGCAGGAAATCCGCCGTCAATACCGGGCATTCCAGCAGGCTCAACCGGCGGCACCGGACGCCCCGGATCCAGACCGGCAGGTGCCCCAAACGTTGCGGGAAATCCGGCATCAATACCGGGAGTGCCTTCTATACCGGGCTTCCCAACAGGCAGCACCGGCGGTACCGGTACCAGACCAGGACGCCCCGGAGCCAGACCAGCAGGTTCCCCAGATATAGCAGGAACTCCGGCATCATCAATACCGGGAGTTCCCTCTATACCGGGCTTCCCAAGAGGCACGACGGCAGGCCCCCAAGGGACGCGACGACCGGCCCAGACACCGGGACGGCCAGGAGCAACACCGGGACGCCCGCCAGCGATCGCCGCCCGCCCGCCCGGCCCGCCCCGCCCTCCCAACATTCCCAATATCGCCACCAGAGAATTGCCCGGTCTGCCCAAGCTGCCGGAATTAACACCGCCGCCCTCGTGGCAAGACCCGAATCCACCACCACCCCCCGCACCACCACCGCCACCGCCTTCGACAGACAATGCCAAAGGAGTTGAAGTTAGTGGCGTAGTCAGAGTTGGTAATGACATACTGGTAATTGTGAAAGCACCTAACGAGCCAACAAGTCGATATATCAAAGTAGGACAGCGGATTGCCAGCGGGCAGGTGCTAATCAAACGGGTTGATTTCAAATCAGGAGCCGATCCGATTGTGGTTCTAGAAGAAAACGGTGTAGAGGTTTCTAAAATTGTGGGAGAAAAATCTCCCCGAGTTGCCCAGAACCCAATTTAATGCAAAATTTAGCTCAATCCTTAGAAAAAAAATTGAGAACCGTCATGCTTCGCTCAATTAAACAACTCGGAATATTCATGTTGGTTGGCACGGGGGTAGGATGCCTCTCACTGCTAGCCAATACTAAATCGTCATTGGCGGCGCCAGCAGCAGAACAAAAGCGCCCTCCGGTTTGCGAAGGCTCTCCCCCGAACGGTAGAGTCAAGTGCAACTACGAAAATGGCGACAATTATGAAGGAACTTTCGTCAACGGCAGACCTCAGGGACAAGGAATATACGTATACTCCAAGGGCGATCGCTATGAAGGACAGTTTCGTAACGGCGTGCCCAACGGTCAAGGCACATTCCTGTTCGCCAACGATGACCGCATGGTAGGAGAGTTCCGCAACGGTCTGATCGTTAGGGGAGAAGCTATTTTTGCCACGGGCGATCGCTACAGAGGAACATTTGAAATTGTTCAACAAGTAGGTGGCAGCGCTCCAAGCAGTCAGCCACACGGTCAAGGGCAATTTATCTTTGCCACGGGCGATCGCTACGCCGGACAATTTTTCGCAGGAAACCCATTTGGTCGCGGAGTGTTTACTCGATCGGACGGCACTCGCTGCGACGGTCAGTTTTTCAACGAAAAGCTAGACGGTAAAGGTAGTTGCAGTTTCCCCAACGGCGTTCGCTACGAAGGCGAATTTCGTAAGGGATTGCCTCACGGTAGAGGCGTAATTACAGATGCTAAAGGTAGACGCTTTTCTGGAGAGTTTCGGGCAGGCAAGCGCGTTCAACCTTGAATCTCGCTGCTAAAATTTGCGATCGGACATTAGTGGAGGCCTTTTGACATGACGACAAATGCTGCTTCTAGTTCTGGGCACGCCAGCCAAATTCCTTTTGACTTTGCCCCGCAGCAGACTCAAGATGCTGACTTATTAAGACAGCTAGATTTTGTTCCGGGTTTGAAGGAAATCTTGACTTTGCGCCAAGTTCATGCTTTGGAACACGCTACGGTGTGGGTACTCAGCCAATCTGGCGGTACGCCGACAGCAAGAGCAGATAATCAGTTATTGGGCGGAATGTCCACTGACCAAGGATTTTATCTGTACGGCCGCGTTAACATTGCACAGTTGCGTCATGCAGTGCAATTAGCTTTGCAGCGGATTGCCAGCGGAGAGTGGGATTTAGCCGTACATCCCCGCTGTGGCACCAACTTGTCGGTGGCAATGCTGCTGACTGCTGGACTTGCTGTCGGCATCAATTTAGCTCTACCGAAGGGGCCCATTCTGCAACTTTTGGGTTTGGGTGCGGCGGCGGCGACAGCAGCTCAGTTAGCTCCCGATGTGGGAGCTCTGGCTCAGCGCTACGTCACAACTGCTATTCCGTTTAATTTGAGTATTGTTGATATTTCTGTCAGTCAGGACTTCTGGGGACGGGAAGCTCATTTTGTGCGCGTGCGTTGGGTTGAATAGCTGCGACGGCAAGGGAGAGGGGGAGAGAGGGGCAAATCTTCATTTTTCCTTTTTCATTCTTCCTTTTTGAGTCCAGGATGCCAGTGTCACAATAAAGGATTTTTTGGGTACGTTGTTGGGAAAAGAGCGCTCTTTTCCCAACAACGTACCTTTTTTAAGGTGCCATCTGCCTTTTTCATTCTGCCTTTTTCATTCTTCCTTCTGCCATATTATTTGTATTATAGCTTTTCTTATATAGATTAGGTACGTTGTTGGGCTTGGGCCCTCTTAGTTTATTAAGTGGTTGTAGGAGCTGTCAGTCATACCTCATCTTTTTGAGAAAGGCTATATAGCTTTTCTCAAAAAGATGAGAGATAATTCGTAAATGCAGTTTTTAGCAGCATAACTTGCTATGTAATAAATCTAAGAAGGGCCCAAGCCCAACAACGTACCTACTTGTTATAAATCTAAGAAGGGCTGAAGCCCAACAACGTACCTCATTTTTATAAAAACGGATTTATATATCAGAATCGGTATCATAAAAACGATACTATTCAAACGTCAATTCTGGTTAAGCATTAACTTAATTTAATTCACTAACTGGCACTACACAATGAGAAATATATTTTTTGGTAGCTCGATAAATTTCTATTATATTCAGTTTCCATCTTCACAATCAAGGCGTCAGCTATGAAAAGCTCGGATTGACTTCTGAGGCGACTTGCCAGAAGAGAGCAGCATCAGGTAAAATTGCTTGTTAGAATTTTTAGATCAAAAGTCAATCAAAAAAATGTGCAAACTAGCGATCGACAAAACCAGTCTAGCAAGCCTGCTGGCAGTCACCTTGGCCCTAGCAGGCAACAGCTTTTTACCTTTGGGTCACAATGCGAGTTTTGCGAGGGAAATTGCCCAAGCTAACGAACCAGAAAGAGTTCCCGACGGCAAGATGGTTCCCGTTAATGGCAAAGCTAATGTGAGATTAACGAATAAAACCAGCGATCGACTATTTTATCAAGTAGTTGGACAAACTAACCGCCGCAGCTTAGCCGAAAATTCAACAGTCGCGCTGCAAGCATTGACACTACCTGCATCCATTGTATTTAGGCGACAAGACGGCGCATTATTGAAAGCGAGTTTAAAACCCGTTGGTGAAGGCACAGTAGAAGTAAGATTAGACGAGACAAATGATTTAGGTTTGGATAAAAGATCTTTAAGCATTCGGAATGATGGTGCACTGTTTCTCCGATAACACGGCGGTTGAAAGCGCCCGATCTTCTTATCCCAAGCATATTGATATAAAATCAATTTGGCGATCGCCCTGGCAACTCGAACTCACCTTCAATACACATCCGAGTCCCTATGTCAATCAAAAAAATTCTTTCCATAGCCCTGTTAATTTTCATCCCCATTTCCATCGCAGCCGAATATTTGCACTGGGGTTCCCTGGTAGTTTTCATCACATCCGCCCTAGGCATTATACCTCTGGCGATTTGGTTGAGCACAGCAACAGAAGAAGTGGCGATCGTCACAGGGCCCTCCATCGGCGGCTTATTAAATGCAGTCTTCGGGAATGCTACAGAATTAATTATTGCCATAGTAGCCCTGAAAGCCGGCTTGATTGACATCGTGAAAGCCAGCATCACCGGCACCATTATCAGCAACTTGCTCTTAGTTATGGGACTTTCCATGCTGCTAGGGGGAATCCGCTACAAAGAACAAGAATTTAAGCCAATTATCGCCCGGGTGAACGGTTCCACCATGACTCTAGCAGTGATTGCGATTCTGCTGCCGACGATGGTAATTTACACGTCGAATGGAGTGGAACCCGCAGCCATTCAGAATCTTTCGTTGATAACTGCGATCGTCCTAATTGCAGTTTACGCACTAACGCTGCTATTTTCCTTAAAAACTCACAGCTATCTTTACGAAGTCGGCATACTAGAGTTAGAAGATTCTGAAAATACCGATGAATCAACTGCACACAAACCGAATTTGTGGCTGTGGATAGGAGTGCTAGTCGCCTCAACAGTTGCAGTTGCTTTTGAATCAGAAATTTTTGTGGGCGTTGTCGAAGAAACTACCAAAGGATTGGGATTAACACCACTGTTTACAGGTGTAATTTTGTTGCCGATTGTGGGCGGTGCGGCGGAATACGTAACGGCGGTGGGAGTGGCGATGAAAAATAATATGGATTTGTCAGTTTCCGTGGCGATGGGTTCGAGTTTGCTAGTTGCTTTGCTGGTAGCGCCGGTGTTGGTGATTATCGGTATCGTGATTCATCAGCCGATGGATTTAAACTTTAATCCGTTTGAAGTGGTTGCAGTTGCCATTGCGGTGACAATCGCTAATCTAATTAGTCTTGACGGGCGATCGAATTGGCTGGAAGGAGTGCTACTTTTAGCAACATATATTGTGTTAGCTGCGGCATTTTACTTTCACCCTGTTACTTGAAGCAACTGTCAGATCAAATAAAGGTATGTTGTTGCGCTTCAGCGCTCTTAATATTAAGAGCGTGGCTCTCCTGAGTCTGTGGTGATAAACAAACCGCATATCCTTGACGAAGAGAGCATCACAGAATCGCGAACAGTTGTGTCTGATACCGTATCCACCATAAACCCAGGAGAGCCAAGAGCGCTGAAGCGCAACAACATACCTAAAATTACGGACAGCGACACTCTTGAACAGTAACACACTCTATTCTGCAACTTTTTCCTTTGCGCCTCCTCTCGCGACAATCAGCATCATCCTGACATTGTGAAGTGACTTTGTTCTCACAAACTTGCTGACGTGGAAAAGTACCTAAATTTTGTACAGAAACTTGAGCGGTAAGCGCACCCTGTTCTATAATTTGGTTATTTTCTTTGATTTCATAGGCAAATTTATTTTCGCCCTCTAACACCGAAAAAGTTCTTGTTTTGTGACTGTTTGCTAACTTAAATCCAAAACTTTCGGAAAACTCACCTTTGTCATAACTTCTATCTGTGTAAGGATAGGGGTCAGTTTCCATGCCATCGGTCACATTTTTAATCAGCACTCTTCTGTTAGGGCCGGGGGGAGTCTTGCTGGAAACAAATCGAGCGCTTTGCGAATCAGGGGAGATGCCACTTCCGGGACACTGACCTACATATTCAACGCGCTTGAATTGAATCATGTTAATATTAAAACTGTTTTCGTTCTTTACCCGAAATTGTGCTTCGCTAGTCTGCTGGGCGCTGACTGTGAAAGCTGCTAGTGTGACTAAAATTGCACCCATCAAAAAAGCTAGGAATTTGATTGGTCGCTTCCCCGTAAAATATCTGGCGCGTTTCATCTCTTTATACCTCCAATATGAAAAAAGTGCATTTTATTTGAATGTAAGTTTAACTAGAAAGCTTAACTGTTGTCAAGATCGATAAAATAGGTTTGTAGTGAGGACTTTAGTCCTTCCTGGTTAGTCTCTCCACCAATGAATGAAGTATTCATGGTGCAGGTTTGTAGTGAGGACTTTAGTCCTTCCTGGTTAGTCTCTCCACCAATGAATGAAGTATTCATGGTGCAGGTTTGTAGTTGCTAGATGATTAATTAATTAAATCACCATAGCTGACGCACCCTACTTTAAAATGTTACTCGATCGCGCCATTTGTCTATAGCCTTGTTTCCTACTCCTGGCAATCTTTCGACATCCTCCCAAGACTCAAAAGGCTGCTTTTCCCGCGCTGCAATAATTTTCTCGGCTAACTTCTGGCCAACCCCTGGCAAAGTTTCTAGTTCTTCTTGAGTCGCGCTATTCAAATTAATTAAGTTTTTACCACCACTTTGCGGTTGAGGATTCGCAGGTTTTGATGTTGCTTGGACTGATTTACACTCTTTTTGCTTAGCGTCAATTTTCTGTTTGATTCGGGCGGGAATTCCCAAGATTGCACCTTTGTAAAGCCGATCGAACTCCCGCTCAAAATGGGCCCCAACCGTCGGGCTGTCGATCGCCAATAACGTCTCATCATTCCCGTGATTTGCAGCCTCACTCCAGTTGTGAGAGCCTGTCAGCACGGTATTTCCGTCGATAACGCCGAATTTGTGGTGCAGGCGATCGCCCATTGGTAACAGCGGCACTCCCACTGTAGTCAGCGGCTTTTTCCACGGGCGATTGTCCGCTTCTAAGCCGCCGCAATCCTGCATGAAAGTCGCCCCCATCATGTCTAAACCTTCGCTGTAAGGGCGATAAATGAAATTTGGGTCAATCAAAGCTCGCACCGCTACACCGCGCCTAGATTCAAGTTCCAGAGTATTTGACAACCGCTGCGCCGAAAATACAAAGAGTGCCAAATTAACAGATTTTTTTGCCTTTGCTAAAGTGCGATTTATCAAACTGTTAACGCTTTGTTCCCAAGGCAAAGTCGCACTTGTTGGTGAAAATTGCACCGCAACAGTTGCATTACCAACTCTCACTTTTTGCACTTGACGAAACGGCTTTTTGATGCCAAACTTGCTATCCGGTTTACCACCGGGCCCGTCGCCCCACATGATGTTAAATTCTTGAGTAAATATTTGCGCTAATTTAGGGCTGGCAATTTTTAGCAGATTGTTGGCATTGCCGCGACTTGCTGCTGTCTTGAAATCGCCGTGGATATCGCTGGTGGTAAAATTCGCCGAAGTTACGATGACTGTTTTGCCGTCAATTACTGCAAATTTGTGGTGCATCAAACCGCTGCCTTTGCTGCCGTCAGCAGTATCGTCAATTACAGGAATCCCCGCATCTTTGAGAATTACCAAAGCATCATTTTGCTTGATTTCCTCGGCACTAAATTTACCGTCTTTATTGGTATCGGCTAGTTGCAGAAATTCGCTGTAGCGATCGCGCTCTCGTTCTGGTAACTTTGCCAACTCCTGGGCTGTATAATCGCTCCAAGGGCGATTGTACAGATGTTCGACAATTAATCTGACTTTAATTCCAGCGCGCGCGCGATCGGCCAACCTTCGTGCAATACCGGGTAAGCGAAACTCCTGAACCGCTATATCTACGGTCGATTCAGCACTTGCTACTGCCTCGGCGATTAACTTTTCTAAATCATCTCCAGCCCTAGTTTGTGCGCGGTAGGGCTCTGTGTAACTCGAAGTGAGGGACTGATTGAAGTATACTTGCAACAAGGGGTCTTGAGGCAGCGGAGCGAGAGTGGGAGGTAAATTCTGCACGTCCTGCTTTGCTTGTCCGCAAGCCGTCAGGGCGATCGCCAGCAATCCAACACAACACAAACCTGGTAAATTATAATAAAGTACATTCACAAAATTTAAAATTTTATTGAGGTCATCAGTCTATTCAGAGTGGAAAGATATTGGATCGAGGAAAGTTAAAACTATTAAATTTATGACAGGGAATAGATTTTGCGTCTTGTAGAACTGCCTCGATGCCGGAAGCATCACTGGTAGGGTAGCAGCATTCAGGGGCGTGGGTCAAACCCGATACTGATGCTTTATGGCTAAAAGAAAAACAATTTTTGATTGTGGTCACAGGGGATATGGTAAAGCGTGCCATCGGTGCACGCAAGAGTTGATAGCGCAACAGCAATCAGTTGAACTGCTGGCCGAAAAACAGACCCAAAAACAAGAGAGGGAAGCATCATTTGCTAGAGATGCGATCGATCTCAGAGGTCTACCCGACCATGTAGTTACTAAAGCTCGCGCTATTATAGCAGCTTTGGGGGAAAATAAGAATTACAGAGATTTCGGCGGCAAACGCCTGCGTCACAACCGCTGGATTGTGAGTATTCCTGTAACCCGCAACTACAGAATGCTTTGTGAAGATTGCGGCACTTTCTTAATTCCCCAAAAAGTCTTGTCCCATGAAGACTACAATGTCTGCAAACCTGGGAGTCATTAGACAGTTGACAGTTGATAGTTGACAGTTGACAGTGGGGAGTTGACAGTTGACAGCGGGGAGTTGACAGTTGGGAGTTAGCAGTTGGGAGTTAGCAATTGTTATCAGTCATAATTTAAGAATTATGAGTCATGAGTCAATAATCATTTATGCCTTTAGGATAAGTGCTTTATTCATTAGGTAGTCAATCATTCATTATTAGTTCGTCATTTAATTAAAGCAATGCAAATTTACCTCGACTATAGCGCTACAACGCCGACACGCCCAGAAGCAATTGATGCTATGCAAAAAGCTCTGACTCAATACTGGGGAAATCCTTCTAGTTTGCACGAGTGGGGACAAAGGGCGGCGACTGCTTTAGAATTAGCCAGAATGCAGGTTGCTGGGCTGATTAACGCGCTACCGGAATCGATGATTTTTACTTCGGGCGGCACTGAAGCGGATAATTTAGCAATTATGGGAGTTGCGCGTCTTTATACAAAACCGCAGCATATCATTATTTCCAGTGTTGAGCATTCCGCAGTATCAGAACCGGTGCGACAACTCGAAGAATTGGGATGGGAAGTAACTCGATTACCAGTCGATAAACATGGGCGAATTCATCCTTTGGATTTGCAAGAATCACTGCGATCGCACACAGTGCTAATTTCCATCATCTACGGACAAAGCGAAGTTGGTACACTGCAACCCATAGAAGCATTATCGCAAATTGCGCGCGATCGCAATATCCTGTTCCATACCGATGCAGTTCAAGTTGCCGGTAAATTGCCGATTGACGTGCAAAAACTGCCCGTAGACTTGCTTTCGCTTTCCAGTCACAAACTTTACGGGCCGCAAGGTGCAGGGGCGCTGTACGTGCGTCCAGGACTAGAATTGGTGCCAATGTTCGGCGGGGGAGGACAAGAGTTGAAACTGCGTTCAGGGACGCAAGCACTGCCCGCTATCGTCGGTTTTGGAGTGGCGGCGGAGTTGGCTGTGCAGGAAATGGATGTGGAAACGCCGAGATTGATTGGATTGCGCGATCGACTTTTTGACAAATTAGCTGACATACCCAGTTTAGTCCCGACGGGCGATCGATATTACCGACTGCCGCACCACACCAGTTTTTGCATTGTCTCCCCATCCTGTCGCCCTTACCAAAAGAGAGACACAGAGAGAATCACAGGCAAAACTCTCGTGAGACAGCTAAATTTAGCCGGAATTGGCATTAGTTCCGGTGCGGCTTGTAGCAGTGGTAAACTCACGCCTAGTCCGATATTATTGGCAATGGGATATGACGAAAGCGGTGCGGTTGGTGGAATTCGCTTGACACTGGGACGCGAAACAACTGAAGCTGATATTGATTGGACGGTAATTGCGATCGCACAAATTTTAGATAGATTAATGCCCAAGGTAGCATTGTGCAGGAATTAGAAAACTGGGCGGTGGAATATTGGGTGCTTGGAAATCGGGCGGTTGGAAATCGGGCGGTTGGAAACCGGGCGGTTGGAAATCGGGCGGTTGGAAACCCGGCGGTTGGAAACCCGGCGGTTGGAAACCGCGTCTACACAGACAAAACCCGCCTCCGCGGGTTGAAGAAAAGGCGGTGAAATTA
>NZ_JAEQCF010000008.1:0-104167 GCF_020738625.1 Microcoleus sp. PH2017_09_SFU_O_A | reverse complement strand
ACCCGGATTGGGAATATAGCTGAATGAACCGTCAGCCTTAAAATCGACCTTGCCGTTGATTGGATTTGACAATACCTTGGCTGTCAAAATATCGCCGTCAGGGTCGCTGTCGTTGCCTAATACTCCGGGGGCTTGCTGGTTGAATACCTTGGTGTGGGGAATCGTGTAATTGTCTGTTTGTCCAGCAGGTGGCAAGTTGGTGAGATTGATGACGAAAGTTTGACTGGCGGATGTATCGACACCGCCGTTAGCTACGCCCCCATTATCTTTGAGATTGACAGCGATCTTAGCACTGCCGATCGCCCCTACGGCCGGTGTAAATGTTAGCGTGCCCGCCGAGTCGATCGCAGGTGGTACGCTAAACAAAGCAGCATTGTCATTCCCCGTAACTTGAAACGCGAGAGTTTGTCCCGACTCGTTGGCGGGGCCCCGAGAAATCGCCGTCGCCCAGCCGGGGATGGTTTGCGCGCTGGAGTTACTCTTGAGAGTGCGATCGCCCCCTTTGACAAACGAAGGTACATCATTGACTGGATTAACTGCGATCGTCGGTGCGATCGAATTAGTGCTAAACGGCGTTGTTCCTCCAGTAACTGAAGCGTTCACACCCACAGTACCGTTACCAACTCCATTCGTTCCATCCCACGCCCGCACCGTAATTGTTGGTTCGCTGCCAGCGATACTGTAATAATTTGGGTTGGGTACAAAGCGGACTTTCGCAGGCGTTTGCAGAGAAACCCGCGTCAAGTTGATGTTAGATTGAGCTGAGGTTGTGTCGTCGCCGAGAAATAGAAAATTAGGAGTTTCATAGGGGTCGATCGCGCCAGTAAATGCAGCATAATTTCGCAGAGGCCCCGTTAGTATAACATTATTACTACCGTCCGAAAGAAAGTAATTGTCGCCTAAAACTTTCAGAGTATAGTTAGTAGCAAGATTTGTATTGTAAGCAGCATTTTCAGCAGCCACAAATAAGCTATTCGTTTGTCCGCCCGGATTGGGAGTAATTCCGTCTGCTTGAGCAAAGATATTGCCCGTAGTTGCAGATAGCTGCTGGAAACCGATTTCAATTGCTTTGCGATCGCTCGTAACGGTAACAATGCTAAAACCCGCCCGATTGGCATTGATACGGGCTTCGGAGATAATTTGCAGATTAAAAGATAAGCTAAATCCCTGCGTGCGATCGAGCGGCGGAAATAACGGACTTAAAGGATTATTGGTATAGCCAGCATAGATATTATTAGCAGCCGTGCTGTTTAAATTAACTCCATTACCGCTTAATATTTCTGAAGCAATAGTGGTAGGAGCAATAATATTGGAGTTGGTCAAAGACAGCCAATTCTGAGAACTGGGAGTGCTGCCAAGCAAGCCATTATAAAGAGGCGTCGGGCCGAGAATTGTTGCTGAGCTTTGGGACAATGGCCCAAAATTTGTCCAAGTATTGCCATTAGTTGAAAATTGCCAATTGCCGTTAGTATTGTCTGCTGCTGTGACTGCGACACCCAACGGATCGCTATTAACATCAGCGCCTAACTGGCTAGTGATATTGAAAATACTAAAACCCGTGTTAGCTACATTTTCTATGTCCTCATTAATTGCAGTTAAACTATTAGCGTTAGAATTTGTTAAAGTTGGAGCGCTGTTGAGCTGCGGGTTGCGGAGGCTGTTAATATAAATAGTGTTAATGCCGAAATTGGGTACGCCGATCGAACCTACACTATTGACAGCATAATTAGCGGTTTTGTTCACACCGCCGATCGCGCTCATGAATTCGACATTATCACCGTTATTCGTCGGAGCGGCAATTTTTACCTTAGCTGCATTGCCAAATGCTCCCAAACCAGTTGTTGGCCAGGCGATCGAATCAACTGAAGTAGTTCCCGTACTGCTAGTATCTACCCAAACAAGATCTGAATCTGCTGCAAAATTTCCTGCAAAGTTGTTAGGTGGAGCTAAAACATTATTAAGGTATACACCACCTTTATTGCTAGTTATCAATAATTGAATGTTCCAATCAGCATCAGTTCCTCGGGGAACTGGATTGTAGGTAATTTCATTCGCTGGAATTACGCTCTCACCGCCCAGCACAATTATTGTTCCTGCCTTGAATACAGGAGCAATACTTGCCATATTTATGAACTGATAGGCAGAATATTTAACTGTTGTTAGATCCGTTGAATCGCCAACAAAAAAAGTTTGCAATTGAGCAGCAGTTAAGTCTTCTGTCAAAAGTAGTTCGACATACTCATCGCCCTGAAAACTACCGTCACGGCGGAATTCATTAATAATTATCTGTCCCATTTCGATGTGCCTATATTTAATATAAGAATCCAATCGAATGTGGCAAGCACATTCAACTCCGTGCAAAATTCAAGCAGGAGAGTATTTTGTTCTCTACCGATAACCTGCCTTTTAGTTCAGTCGTAAGGTGCGTCAGACCATTCGCTTGACACATCACAAAAAATGTGAAAAGCTAACGCATCCTACCCGACTGCCGGATTAGATGATTAAGACCTTAACGGAGTCCTACTGATGATTTATATGAATCAATCAACATAAAATAATTATTAATTTGACCTAATTAACCTTATAATGTCAAGCATTAAATAATCTCAATAAATATTGTATATAAAAATATGTTGATCGGGCAATCACTCGCAAATTTAAATCAAAAACAACCAGCAAATCATGTCACCTCCCATCGATCTTTGCTTTGATTGGCAAAACCTTAGTCAAATTTAAAGGTTATGAAAATCTATAGTGTATTCGCATCGGTAATTAATTAAAACACTTCGTCTTCAATTCCCACCCACCATTCGCCCAGATTCATTAAATCTTGGTGAAGATCGGTAAGTTCTTTGAGATATTCTTCAGTAGAAATTTGCGATCGCCTTTCTTGCAATTTTTTCATCCGGAGTTGCACCAACAGCCATGGTTTAGAAATGCCGTCGGTTGCTTCGATATATTTGGCTAGGTCTTTGCTGTTCATAGTTATTGGGAATGGGGAATGGGGAATGGGGCATAGGGCATTGGACATGAAGCATGGTAATCGGTAATCGGGAAAAAGGTAATCGGTAATCAGTAATAGTTCGTCGTTACTTGTTAAGAGTTTTTCAAATAACAAATGCCCGATGCCCCATTCCCAATGCCCGATGCCCCATTCCCAATGCCCGATGCCCATTCCCAATGACTATTTGTAATCCGAAGTCTGAATGTTTTTCAACTTCGCCGCATATTTCATGCCGTATTCCGGGCGGCAGAAGCGATCGATCTGAGACTCGAAAAACGCCCGATTTGCCTTCAAATGTTTCGGATTCGGGTCATCCAAAGGATACAGCAGCGCCGTCCGCAAAGCTTGAATAACCGCCGAAGTAACGCAGTACATCGATCGCTGGAACGTCACCCCAATCTGATTCAGGATATCATCTTCGCCGCGGCATCGCTGCCTGTAGAAATCCATCAAATAAGGCGGCAGGAAGTGCAGCATATCTTGGGCTAGCAGCGTCGGCGGGATGCCGGCAGTTCCTACAGGGAATTTGTCTGCATACAAAATACCGTAGTGGAAGTCTTTTTGGTCGTCGGGAACTTCCTTGGCTTGGGCGTTGTAAGATTTGGTTCCCCGGAACGGCGAAGTGCGGTAAAATACCGATTCTACGTAGGGTAGCGCTGCCTCGTACAGCCAAGTGAAACCTTTGGATTTTGGGATGATTTCGTAGGTTTCGCCGTCGATGAGAACGTGGTGGTAAATCGGACGACCGGCGATCGCAAATATACCATTTACCAGGAAATCCATCGCCTGGGGTACTGTGGTAATTTTCCCTTCGTCGTACAAGTCCGAAACTTCAAAAAACACGGGTGCCATTACTTCCCAGAATAAACCGAGATTGCTGTAATAAGACATCTGGCGGCACTGTTCCAAAAACATTTCGGGAAATGCTTTGTGCAAGGCTAGCATGAACGGGTCTTTTTTGAAGTAAGCTTTAATTGCGCGATCGGCATTTGCTTTGTATTCGTCGCTGTCGAGATAGGGGTCAAACTGGTTGACAGGAACGTACATCCCCCGGTGCCACAGCATTGACCTCATGCACTCTTCGGCAAATTCCATGTTAATGCGATCGTGCCACAAATGGTGAAACAAACGTGGCTTTTTGCCAGTTTCTCCATTTTCCATGAACTCCAAAAGTTCCGGGTGTGCGCTTCCAGTCCCCCGCCAAATCCGTAAATCTGCACCGTCACCTGAATAGTGATTTTGCAAGTCTAAATACTCCTGGGGTAAGAAGTATTTAAAGAAGGGAAGTGGGTTTAAAAATACCCGTTCCGCGATGTAAAGTAAATCCCGCCAATAGAAATCCATCGGTACCGCGTAGGCCTTCCAAATCGCGATGATTTGCATCAGATTTTCCGGCGTATCTGGAATCATCGCGCCGCCAGCTTCCAGTCTGTGAATGACTTCGGCAAATTCGTGTTTGGAAGGAGGCAGTTTAGTTGCTGGTTTAGTAGGAGTTTGTACCATTGTTTCTTCCTTGGTTTGAATGAATCTCAATATTTAGAAATATTCGCAAAGTCTGCGGCAGCGCAATGCTTGGAAGTTGCTAGTAGGGAAATTGCTGTAACTGCACCTGAATTTAGAATTTTTTGCGGTGTTCCAAACTTTTACACAGTTATGGTGGTAGTTGACTGGTTGTTTTTATTTTACCATAATTAGAATCCGAATTCATATCATGTCCGGTCGATCACCATAACAAAAATAGTTCGTAGTGCGGACTTAAGTCCGCTCCGGCTGCGGACTGAAGTCCGCACTACAAACTAATCTTATTGTGGTCAGTCCACCGGAGATGATATCAGAGGGAAGTTCGGTAACGAATTGTATAGCGGGTTTAACCGATTCAATGGATGAATGTTGAGGGAAGAAGGAAGATGGAAGAGAAAAGAAGGAAGAAGTAAGAAGGAAGAAAAAAGATTTTTCTGAGTTCCCGCTCTCCCCCTCTCCCATTCTATTTCTCAGATTGATAGCTGACAGCTACTTGAGTATATCTGCCCGTTGATAGAGTTACTGCCATCGCATTTGTAGTAGATTCGCTCCACTTCAGCAGCCACACTGGTTGAACTCCCAAGAAGAAAATGATTGCCGCTAAAACTAGGGCTGGCATATTTTCGGCAAACTTCACTGGAGGATAGTAAGCCGTGGCATTGTCCAACTTGCCAAAACAGGTGCGGTTGAGCAGAATTACAAAGTAAACTGCTGTTAACCCGGAGGCTAAAATGCACAGTAAAGTCGGAATTGGAAATGCTGAGAAACTGCCTTGAAATACTAAAAATTCGGCGATAAAACCGACTAAACCGGGAATTCCGGCGCTGGCCATGCCGCCCAAAACTAACAGCGAACTCGCTGTGGGTAAACCGCGCATCGGATTCATTAAGCCGTTGAGCACGTCCAAATCCCGTGTGCCGGCTTTGGTTTCGATGATGCCTACGAGATAAAACAGCAAGGCTAAAATCAAGCCGTGGCTTACCATTTGCCCGACAGCGCCGATTAAGGCGAGTTTGGTGCCGGCGGCGCAGGCGACGAGGATGTAGCCCATATGCCCGATCGAACTATAGGCTACCATGCGCTTGATATCTTTTTGGGCGATCGCGCTCAAAGCACCGTACATCACGCTCACCGTACCGATTATCGCTAAACCAGGAGCGACTATCGACCAAGTTTCGGGAAACATCTGCAAACCAAACCGCACTAAGCCGTAAGTTCCCAACTTCGCCAAAACACCTCCCAACAGAATTGCTGTTGCTGGCGAAGCTTCCACGTAGGCATCCGGCAGCCAAGTGTGGAGGGGCACTAAAGGAATTTTAATTGCCAACCCAAACAAGACAATTGTTAGCAAGATTAATTGCGTGTTTAAGGGCAAATCTTGAGTAGTAATTGCACTGTAATCGAAGTTTAAAGAGCCGCTCAGCCAAGCTACGCCCAAAAATCCGCCTAAAACTAAAAGTCCCGAAACTGCCGTGTAAATCAGAAACTTCATCGCAGCGTATTCGCGCTGTTTGCCGCCCCAAATCGCAATCAACAGGTAAAAAGGAATTAATTCTAGCTCGTAAAATAGGACGAACAGCAGCAAATTTTGAGACATCAAAGCTCCCGCCACCCCCGCATTGATCAGCAAAATCAAAGCGTAGTAAAGCTGGGGGCGAGCCATACCTTCACCAGTACCGTAAATCACTAATAGCGTCAGCAATCCGGTTAAAACTAGGAGTGGCAAAGATAAGCCATCAATTCCCAAGTTGTAGCTCAAACCCAATTGCGGAATCCAAGGCAAATATTCTTGAAATTGTAGCCCTGAATTTGTCGTGTCAAATTGAGTTAGCAGCCAGAGATTCAACAGGAAAACGGCAGCAGCGAAGACGGAAGCGACGGAGCGCACCCGCATCGCATTCATTTTTCCGGGCAAGAACCCGACTACCGCAGCGCCCAACGCGGGCAACCAGAGCAACGCACTAAGCATAATGTGTGAAGAGTGAAGATTCAGTTGACAGTTGACAGTTGACAGTTGACAGTTGACAGTTGACAGTTGACAGTTGACAGTTGACAGTTGATAGTTGACAGTTGACAGTTGACAGTTGATAGTTGATAGTTGACAGTTGATAGTTAATATCTAAGTTTTTAGACAGTTTAAATTTTACTGCTTTCCCAAGAGGTTTTTCAACAGTTGGTATTTAACAATTGACAACTATCAACTATCAACTATCAACTCTCAACTGTTTACGACTCAATCAGAATATTGACTGCACCCGTGTCTAAATCGTAATATCCACCGACAACTTTCAGTTTATTCTCCTCAATTAACTTAGAGATAACTGGAGATGCTTTCAATCTTTTAGCTTGCAGCACCACATTGGCTTTGCAGGCATTTTCTAGACGATCGCCTGCTTGGCCTTTCGAGCTTTCTACAGCAGGCCTAATTGCGTCGAGCAAACTGCCAATTTGACCGGGAACTTGAGCGCCTTTGATGGTTGCATCTACCGCACCGCAACGTTTGTGACCGATTACTACCAGCACTTTTGCTCCCAACACCAGTGTGCCAAATTCCAGGCTGCCAATTTCTTCTGGAGTAGCCACATTTCCGGCTACGCGACATACAAATAAATCTCCCAATCCCTGATCGAAAATAATCTCAGAAGGAAAGCGGGAATCTGCACAGCCGAGAATAGCAGCAAATGGTTTTTGAGCTTTGGCAACTTCAACGAGGCGGGGTAAGTCTTGGTTGGGACTTTGGCGTTTTCTGTCAACAAATCGCTTGTTCCCCTCCATCAATTTTGCCAAAGCGACATCGGGAGTGAAGTCATTTTGAGCAATTGCTGGTTCGGGTGAAGCCACATCAGCACCTACTCGTGCTGCGAGTATTCCTGTACCTATTGCTCCTGCGACAAATTTGAGGGAGTTGCGCCGGGAAAGATTTACTTGTCTGCGATCGTCTTTCATGTATTCTGCCTTGTTGGATTGAGTTTGAAATCTTTATTCAAGACTTCATTTATTTAAGATTTTAGGTTAAAAGTGTCACCTAAAATCTTCAACTTTATATCTCTTTACCCGCCCACAATCAGCGAGAGGCGAGCCAACAGAGGCCAGCTTACGAGCAATCCTAAAAGTGCCACTCCGAAGAGAATTGTCAGGGCATAAAACTGAGTTTGACCCGTAACGTTGTATTTGAGGCTTTGCCCGCCGAAAACTGTGGCAAAACCGATTAAGTTAACGAATCCGTCAACAATATTGCGATCGAACCAGGATATGATTTGGGAAACCAGACCGACGGCAAAGATGATGGTCACGCGGTAAAGTTGGGCGGTGTAAAAGTCGTAGGCAAAGAAGTCTTGCACGGCTTGAGAACCAATTCGCACTGGTTTTTCCCACTTTTCGTTCAGGTAAATAAATGCTCCGGCACCAATGCCGATCGCACTTGACAAAGCTAACAGTCCGGCCGCAGTATAATTCAAAGTTGCCAAAGGCAGTAATTCCCA
This sequence comes from Microcoleus sp. PH2017_09_SFU_O_A, assembly GCF_020738625.1. NCBI lineage: Bacteria > Bacillati > Cyanobacteriota > Cyanophyceae > Oscillatoriales > Microcoleaceae > Microcoleus > Microcoleus sp. PH2017_09_SFU_O_A. The sequence continues at coordinate 96,160 of NZ_JAEQCF010000008.1, read as the reverse complement.
GGCGGCGAGCAAGTGTGGGACGTGCAAGGTAAATCCCATTAACACTGTCATCGGCAAGACAAAAGGCCAGGCAACTTCGGGCGAACGTTCAGTCATTTGCTTCGGTTTGCCACCGAAAACTAAACCGAAAACGCGCACTAAGCCAAAAGCAGTCACGCCGTTCACAAACAGCACTACTACTAACAGTGAAGGATGAGTTTTAGCAAGCCCGCCTGCTAATTCTGATAAAGCCCAGAAGCAGCCGAAGGGTGGCAGGCCCATCACTCCAGCGGCGCCAACAAGAAACGATATTCCCGATATCGGCCGCTTCGCCCACAAACCGCCGAGATATCGGACATCCTGAGTGATGCTGTTCCAAACTACTGAACCGATGCTCATCACCAACAAACCCATTGCTAAGGTGTAGGCAAAGATTAATGTCAAAGCTGTGTGGGTTTGTCCGGTGCCGACGGCGATAAATACCAAGCCCATGTAAGAGCTAACTATATAGGAAAGCGTGCGCTTGATGTCGATTTGGGCGATCGCAATTAAAGACGCACCCACCGCCGTTGCAGCACCCACAATAATAGTTGTCTTCAGCCCGACGGGCGACAATGCAATCACGGGCTGCAATTTAATCAAAATCCAAGCACCGGTTTCCACAACCACTGTGTTCCGCAAAATCGTTGCCGGCAAAGGGCCTTCCATCGCCTCATCCAGCCACAGGTGCAGGGGAAACTGAGCGCATTTGCCCATCGGGCCGGCAATCAAAGTTAAACTCAACAGCGTCGCCACTGTGGGGTCAATGTTTGCAGTCTTAGCCCAAACTGCCAATTCGTCAAAATTCCAAGTTCCAGCCAGCGGCAGAATTGCAACTACTCCCATCAACAGGAATAAGTCTCCTACCCGCTTAGTCAAGAAAGCATCGCGGGCGCCCGTCACCACCAAAGACTGATTGAACCACAGCCCGATTAGCAGGTAAGTTCCCAGAGTCAGGACTTCCAGAATCATGTAGCTGAAAAACAGGGAGTTGGACAAAACCAAGCCGCACATCCCCGCTTCAAACAGCCCCATCAGGGAAAAGAACCTAGCCCAGCCCCAGTCCATTTCCATGTAGCCGACTGCATAAATCTGCGCCAGAAAATTCAGTCCCGTAATCAAAACTGTCGCCCCGACGGTGACAGCAGAAATGTCTACGGGAATGGTTAAGTCTAAACCTGCCACATTCAGCCAGGGAATGAACTGGTGTTGTGCCGGTTGGTTCCAGATAGCTGTCAGGGCGATGACGCCGTGAAGGAAAGCGAAGAAAGTTAAGATGGCGTTTACGTAACCGGAGGGTCTAGGCCCCGTGCGGCGAGTTACTGCTGGAAACCACAATATCGACAGAAATGCGCCGATGAGTGGATAGCAAGGTATAAACCAAACGGTCTGGAGTAGGATTTGAGCCATTGGCACTACCTGTAATTGTTACAAAACTTGAAAAATCTGAGAATAATCTCGACGCCAGAAGGCTGAGGCCATTCGCCAGAAGTAAAGAAATTTTGGGGGTAAATGCGAGTTTCTCGTCGTTCTGAAACTGCGCGCTTCAAAATAGACTTATTAATTTTATATTAAGGATTGCCTGAAATTTTCATATTTCCTAATTCAGCATACTTATATACAGATAAACTGTGCTTATCGGATGTAAAGATCAGACGGCGGTTGAAACCGCGCCTACACAAACGATGTCCGCCTCCGCGGACTCAAGAGAGAATAACATAGGATAGGTCTTCAACCCGCGGAGGCGGGTTTTGCCTGTATAGACGCGGTTTCAACCGCCCAGTCTTCTTCTAAGGATTAAAGTCGCTCAATTTCCCGAGCTAGTTCTGGGAGTTTGGCTTGTCGCTGTCCGATCGCCCTTGCCCTGACATTTATGAGACCGATCGGCGTATTTAACAAATCTACCAGATCGGCACGGGCGATCCTCTTCGAGGGCTTCGCTAACGCACATTTAGCAGTAGCAACCGGCAATTCCTTTAACAGCCATCTAGCCAGCCGATACAAATATTCCCCTGTGGTGAATTCTCGCATCAAATCGACACCGTGGAGTTCGTGCAAATATTTATTCGACTCGCCGTAACGATGCCATTGACTTTGTAACTGTTTTATTGTATTGCGGTGGCGGTGTCGGGCGATCGCATTTTCGGCAAAATACATTTTATAGGATGTTTCCCGCAAAATCCGCCAGCACAAATCCGCATCGCCGCCGCTCGTAAGGTACGGGCGAAACATACCCACTTGTGCTAAAATCTGGCGGCGGACAGCTAAGTTAGCCGTTTGACCGTAGGGACAAAAAGGGTGAGCGAGAGTATGTTTTTGAGATAAAGTATTTTCGCGGGCGGCGTGTTTTTCTAAGAGAGTGTTACCGGGAAGGGCGAGGATTTCACCGCAGGTAATTCCTATTTCTAAGTTAGCGAATGGTTCGACTAAATTTTGCAACCATTGAGGTTCGGGGCGACAGTCTGCGTCGGTAAAGGCGATGATTTCGCCTGTTGAGGCGCGAATTCCTTTATTTCTGGCGGCGTAGGAACTTTGAATCGTATTTTCGGTGAGATTGCGAATGGTGATTTGATTGAATCCCTCTTGCTTGGGGGATTTGGCTGCTGCTTGAAGGATAGTTGAAGTGTAATCGCGACTTTTGTTGTCTACTAAGAGATATTCTACTCTGTTTGTTGGATAAGTTTGCGATCGCAGACACTCAATTAAATCCGGCAAATCCGTCTCCCCGTTATAAACAGGTACCACAACCGAAACAATCGGTAAAAACTGCTCACTGTTCATTAATCCTCTCTGCTGGTTGTTGAGTCAATCAGGACTTGCATTCCTTACTACGAACCAGTTTGTAGTGAGGACTTCAGTCCTCTCTTGCCAGTTTGTAATGAGGACTTCAGTCCTCTCTGCTGCTTGTTGAGTCAATCAGGACTAAAGTCCTTACTACGAACCAGTTATCTAATAATTTCTACTTCTGTACCTTTTTGTACAAACTGATACAACTCGTCAACATCCTTATTTTCCAGAGAAACGCAACCCAAAGTCCAATTCGATCGCTCTTTGATAATTTTCTCTGAATTAGCAGGCACGCCGTGAATCCCAACCTCGCTGCCAATACTATCGTACCATTTGATTGTACCTGCTTGCTTGGCTTTGATATGTTTTCGCCAAGATTGTTTGCTGGGATAATCCAGCCAGATAAATTTCGACCAAGCTGCGTGAGGATAAAAATCTTTTATGCTAAAAATTCCTTCCGGCGTCCGCGAATCGCCTTCTTTTAGTTTATCGCCTGCGGGATTGCTGCCAAATACAACAGGATAAGATTTGACAGGCTTTTTGTTTTCATAGACAGTCAATCTGTATTTTGATTTTTCCACCAGGATGGAAATTCTATTTTTATCTAACTTATCCGGTTCGCCTAAAATTTGTGATAGGGGTTTGCCGTAGTTGAATAAATTATCTGGTGGTAATTGGGTATGTAAAACATTTAACTCATCAGCCGGACAATTACTTAAGCAAAAAACATCTAAAATGTAGGGAATGGGAACAGCATAACCCAGTCTAACAAGTTTCCAGTAAAAAAAGGAACTCACAGTTAGCAATAGAATGCTGGCAGATGAAGCAATTATCCAAATATTGCCCTGTCTTTTTTTAAGTTCCATTGCATTAACTGGGGCTATTATAGCGGTTCTCAAAAAAGTGAGGTACGTTGTTGGGATGGGAGCCCTCTTATATTTATTATATAGTAAGCGAGGTCGCATCAAAAACTCCATTTATAGTCATACCTCATCTTTCTGATAAAGGCTATATCATCATTTTAGCTTATGAGCTTGGAACAGGCAAGATGCCTGTTCCACAACAGATTTAATATTAGTGGCACAGGCCGGAAAGCCTGTGATTTAGCTAGATTTAATATTAGTAGCACAGGCATCTTACCTGTTTTTTTATTCTATCTAAAACGGGCAAGATGCCCGTTCCACAACTGCATGAAGTTCTTGTGTAACGGGCATCTTATTTGTTTTTCAACATGGCTGTAAATATCAGCTACATATGCTGTAAAGTCTGTTACTAATCCGCTGTTAACTGTTGCCAGCCAACATCAAAATCATTAACACTAACACCCCGTTAGTTAAATAAAAGATACCAACCACCTGAGTTTCCAACCAGCCGCAGAGTTCTAGATGGTGGTGCAGGGGAGCCATTCTTAAAAGACGCTTGCCAATGCCATCAGGGCCTTTTGTAGCTTTATAATAAGCCACTTGAGCAATTACTGACACTGTTTCAATCAAGAAAATCCCACTGATTATTAATAATATCCAAAGGCTATTTGTTAATAAAGCTACCGCACCCAAAGCACCGCCCAAAGCCAACGCACCTGTATCGCCCATAAATACCCGGGCTGGATTGCGGTTGTGAGCTAAGAAACCGAAACAACTGCCGCTAATGCAGACACAAAATATCATTAATTCTGGCGAAGTTGATGCTACAGATGCACCTAATCCCAAAAGTGCGATCGCACCTAAACCTCCCATCAAACCATCAACGCCGTCGGTAAGATTAGTAGCATTGCTTTCGGCAACTAACACAAAACCAGCTAGCGGCCAAAACAAGAAACCTAAAGGCAATACCCAACCGAAAGGCAAAGCAATGTTCGTAGAAATAGTTGGATTGTGGAACATCAACCACAGACAAAAAAGAGCTGCAAAACCTACTTGCAAAGCCAATTTCATCCGAGGTGAAATACCTTTATTCGACTTGCGACGGAGAATTTGCCAATCGTCGAGCCAGCCGATGAAACCGTAAGCTAAAGTTAAAGCCGATACGGCAACAACATCTGAGTTAAATCTCGACCAAAGTAATGCTACTACGACTCCTGCTGGCACAAAAAATATGCCTCCCATTGTCGGCGTTCCCGCTTTTTTTAAGTGGGCTTGGGGGCCGTCTTCGCGAATTATTTGTCCGGCTTTCAGTTGCTGGAGTACGGGCACAACCAGATAACCTAAACCCGATGCAATGAGAGCACAAACAGCTAGTGGCATAAATAGCGATGCAGGCGCATCCAAAAATCTACCCGCTGCTACATCTAAACCGATCGCTACAATGCCGAGTCCCAAACCCAGCAGCAGGAATAAATTCCTGCCTGTAAGTTTGAAAGGCATAGTAAAAGGGATTTTCTCATCCACAAAGTTATCCATATCACTCCTCAACACACACCATTTGAGAATAAGCATTTGACAATTCGAGAATAGGGTGGGATACAGGAGATTGGGAAATCTCTTGGTTTTTTTTCCCTGTTTCTGGTTGATTCGTTGACCAGCCAAAAACGTTACAAGCCCTAAACTTCAGTAATCGATTCTCCCCAAATTTTAGACTCAAGTTCGGCTTCCGGTTATTCACGAAGCTGCAAGTGAATCTAAAATCTAAAATCTAAAATCGACTTACCATTCTACAGTTATTCGTCGCCTACACCCGCATCATCTTCTGCTTCTTCTTCTAAATCATCGTAAGGACTGTCGTCAACTGCCATCAACTCGGAAATTTCTTCTTCGTGCAGATAGTCGGGTTCTTGGACATCCCTTGCTAAGAGGCGATTGTTAGATTCCAACCAGTCTAAAAGAGAAGATTGCTGCTTTAATGGAATTACATCGGCAGGTAAGTGGCGAGGTATTTGACGCAGAGATGGGTTGTACATGATTATCGGTTTCTAAAGACAAAGACGCGATCGAGATCGAGTAGAACTAATGTTGTGCCGACTGACTGCTCCTTCCATCGAACACTTGCAAATCGGGCATTTAGCAGAGCTAAGGCATTATACCACAGACACTCTTTGGTTCCGGATCGGATAGGATGGCTGACTGGTTCGGGCGATCGCCCCCAATCATGGGCGCCAGGATAACATTAAAATCCGATATTGCCAATCCCTCTTTAGCCATAAGTATTGTAATCTGAGGCGATCGTTTTTGAAAGTATCGCGGGACACTGGGCCAGCCAGCGGTTGGGTTAAAACAGTTTCCTGGTTTTGCGTCAAAGCCTTATGGTGAAAGCCTTTTACCTTCTTCAACCAATTCTCGAACAATAAATCTCAGGATGGATATAACAGCGGCGATTTTATACCACAAAGACGGTTACGACACCGGAGGGAAAAGACTTCTGGGGCGTCATTCAGCCGGAGAAGGATTTCTCAAAAGCTTAGTCCAACACGGTACTGCTGACTCTCTCTACTGCTGCACAGACAGCGAAGCAACATTTAAGGAGTTTTGTTCGCGCATCCAACCGTGGCTGCAACAACCTCGGAAAGTCCGCTGGATTTCGACGGATCGACTAGATTTGCTATCTCAACCAGGTACAATCTATCGACCCGATCCCGCCCTTGCCGATATGGTTTGGGGGCGCAGATTTGTCAATCAGCGGGCTTACAGCGTTTGTGGCGTTACCCATACGATCGCAACTAAGTATGTCATGGAGTCGATCGGCAATTTGATAACTGCACCGGTTCAACCTTGGGACGCCCTGATCTGCACCTCTAATGCCGTGAAAAACACAGTAGAAGGAGTTCTGAGGGAGTGGTCTGAATATTTAGCGCAGCGCAACGGCGGTCAACCCGAAATTTTGGTGAAATTGCCAGTTATTCCCCTAGGAGTGGATTGCAGCGCGTTTCCGCAGGGTGTGGAAGCAGTCCGGGTGGGCGATCGACAACGACAAGAACTCGGCATTTCTCCGGGCGATATAGTCGTGCTATTTGTCGGGCGATTGACTTTCTCTGCCAAAGCTCATCCGGTACCAATGTACATCGCCTTGGAGCGCGCCGCCCAACAAACAAAGGCGAAAATCCACTTAATTCAAGCCGGTTGGATCGAAGATCCGAGAGAAGAACCCGACTTTAAAAATAGCGCGAAAATCTTTTGTCCGTCGGTGAATGCTATTTTTGTAGATGGCAGAAAGCCGGAAATTAGAGTTAATATTTGGTCTGCCTCCGATATTTTTATTTCGCTGTCCGACAACATTCAAGAAACCTTCGGACTAACACCCATTGAAGCAATGGCCAACGGACTGCCGGCAATTGTTTCCGACTGGAACGGATACAAAGAATCAGTACGGCACGAAATCGACGGCTTCCGCATTCCCACACTCATCCCGCCCCCAGAAGCTTGTTTAGATTTAGCGCTAAATTATCTCGACGGGAGTTTGAATTGGCCGACTTACATGGGTCACACTTCCCTAGCCACAGCAGTTGATATTGACGCCTGCACCCGCGCTTTGTGCAAATTAATTGAAAACCCGGAATTGAGAAGGCGGATGGGTGAAAGTGCGAGACAAAGGGCGAGAGATATTTATGATTGGAAAGTAGTAATTGCTGCTTACGAACAGTTGTGGCGGGAATTAGCAGAAATTCGGGTTTCAGCACCAGAGTCTGCACCTGCAAAAGCCGGGAAGCCACCTTATCCGCTGGGGGACGATCCGTTTCGGGTGTTGGGTCATTATGCGACTAGAACTTTAACTGATGATATGATTTTGAGTCTGGGTGCGATCGCCACACCGGAACTGTTGAGAGAGTTGCACACAATTTGGTTTACGAGCTTCGGTCAAGACCGGAGAATCTCTGTTAAAGTTCAGATAGAGATGTTGAATGCGATCGAGCAAAAGGGTGCGATCGGCGTCGGGGAAGTTCTCAGGCGTTATGCAACAAACGAGCAAGAATCAGCATACCTCTATCGGACGCTACTCTATCTTGTGAAATTTGGTGTTTTAGTCATTGGGAATGGGTAATTGGGAATTGGGAATTGGGAATTGGGCATAGGGCATAGGGCATGGGGCATCGGGCATTGATTGCTGGTTGGGGTGCATTTGATTAGTGAAGAGGGCGAAGCATGACCGCATATAAGTTATTAGTTATCATCCCATATGGACTGCGGTCATGCTTCGCCCCTACAGATATATTATTTGCCAAAACCAGATGCAGTCGCTGGGTGTTTTTTATGAGTTATTGGTATACTAATAACTAATAACTAATCACTAATCACTATTGACAACTAAGAGGGCGGGCCCGCACCATCCACCGCCCCTACGAACCGACAACTGTCAACTGTCAACTGTCAACTGTCAACTGTCAACTTATGCTTAAAAAATCTGCACTATTAGAGATAATTGCTGGTAAGAATCGCGGTTTGCTGGCGACTCCAAACGACAAACAGGCGATTTTAAGTGCGATCGCCCAATTGGAAGATTATAACCCCACACCACGCCCTGTAGAAGCCCCAGAGCTTTTAGATGGCGATTGGCGGTTGTTGTACACCAGCAGTCGCGCCCTGCTGAATCTTGACGGTTTTCCGTTGTTGAAATTGGGTCAAATTTATCAATCCATCCGCGTCAAAGAATCCAAAATTTACAACATTGCCGAACTTTACGGCTTGCCTTACTTAGAAGGAATAGTCAGCGTAGCCGCCAGATTTGAGGCGACTTCGGAACGGCGAGTGCAGGTGAAGTTTGAGCGATCGATTTTGGGTTTAAGCAGGTTAATCGGCTATGAATCTCCTGCTAAATATATCAATGAAATTGAGTCGGGGAAAAAATTCGCTGCTGTAGATTTTGGGTTAGATACTCGCGAACAGCAGGGATGGCTGGATGTTACTTATTTGGATGGCGATTTACGCATCGGGCGCGGTAATGAAGGGAGTGTCTTTGTGTTGACAAAAGAGTGATTTTGTGATGTTTGATTGAGTTCGATCGCTCTTAAGACTTCTCAAATTTTTAAGCAATTCTCGCTAGAATAGAAGCGTCAGGGGCATGAACACTTAGACATTTTCAGAATAAATCTATATAATCAAGTTAATTGAATTGAAAAAATGTATGACAACAACAACTGTAGTAGACATCGGGACTTTAATTATCCGCGATCGCAACCTTCGAGGCGGCCGTCCCATTATTGCTGAAACTGGTACTTCTGTCCGCCGCATCGCCGTTTTGTACAAGCAGGGTAATAGTGCGGAAGAAATTGCTAGGCTGATGACTCACTTATCGATCGCACAAGTTTATGCAGCTTTAACGTATTATCATGCTAATCGAGCAGAGATTGATACAGATTTAGCAGAGGAACAAGCAGCTTACGAACAGTTAGCAGAGTTACACTACAAAAACCTGAAGACAAATCCATGAGCATTATTCTACTGCTGCTAGACGAAGATGCTATGAATTCGGCTCTGCTTGATGCTCTACGCCTGCGGAGTGTTGATGTTATTTCTGTTGCAGAAATAGGAATGCTGTCTCGCAGGGATGAAGAAATTTTGTATTGGGCTAATAAAAATCATCGAGTAACCTATAGCTTTAATACTAGGGATTTTTATCGATTGCATACTGATTTGAACACCCAAGGGGAAGAACATATGGGGATAATCTTGGGACAGCAGAATTATTCAGTTGGGGAACAATTGCGTCGCTTGGTAAAAATTATAGCTAGTAAATCCGCAGAGGAAATGTACAATCAAGTTGAGTTTTTAAGTGCTTGGGGTGAAGAATAAGCGATCCCCTTAACTCATTCTCCTCAATTTATCTTTCTTTCATCCGCGTTTATCCGCGTTCATCTGCGGTTGAAAATCAAAAATGTATGACTTTTGCAAACAATTCAACACTTACTAAAATCCTCAAATCCACAGCCGATCGCAGCTTTAGATATGATAACCGTTAAAACTTAGCGTTAAGAATTGACAATTGACAATTATTGTGATATCTGCTTGAATTTTAATGGGAAAGGCGTTAGTACATTCCCGCCAAGAAACTTACTAACGCCCTTTCTGTACTCCTTACGAATACAACAAGATTATGCCACAAAACGGTTATCAACAGGGATTATCGGCGAATCCTAGTGCGATCGCGTACCAAAAACGCCTTTACCCTTGGGCGATCGCCAAACTCATGCCAAATATGCAGCGGACTGTTGTGGGCAGGTTTCGCAGGCGATCGGATGCTGACGGGCACTTGCTGTGTCTGCGTCAACTCATGCCTCAAGCTTCGCTGCTGGTAGTCTTTGACTTGCAACCAGACTAACATTTGGGGCGATCGCGCGATCGTCCTCCCTCTAAAAATAGGGGCTTTTTTCGCGCGATCGCCCTCTAAAATTGGAAAGTTATGTGAGTTTGAGATTAAACTAAAAACTTTAAGCTAGGCTGCACAGGTTTTCATTGTTTAGCTAAAATCACATAAGCTAGTATAAAACTATCCTTAATTTGTTGGTGAATTATGACTGTCATAACTGCAAAATTCATCCTTCCTGAAGCGGGCAAAATTCCACAATGGCAAGCCGCAACATGGGAAGATTATGTTGCGGCTTGCGAAAATCCGTCTTTAGCGGAAGCCAAAATTTTTTTTCATGAAGGATATCTTTGGATCAATATGGGTAATGAAGGGCCTCAGCACGCCAGATTTAACGATCTGTTTACTATCATATTTTTTGTGTGGTTTACCACCAAAGTAGGACAAACTTTTGATTCTCTCAGCGGTTGTGTAATTGAAAAATCTAAAGTGGGTTCAGGTGCGCCAGATAAAGTTTTATACATTGGCGGAGATTTCCCGCAGTGGCAAAAAGGGGAACCTCGACGCATTAATCTCAATCAATGGCGAGTTCCCGATTTAGTTGCAGAGATTTCCGATACTACTTTGACGAGCGATTTAGATGAAAAAAAGCGCTTGTATGCTGCTTTAGGAATTCCTGAATATTGGGTAGTAGATATTAATGGCGTGAGAGTATTAGCATTTCGCTTGCAGGAGAATGGGAAGTATCAGGAATGCGAGTTTTCGGTAGCGCTTGAGGGATTGCCAATTGCTTTGCTTTCGGAGACTTTAAAGCTTTTGACTGAAGGAAATGGGACGGCGGCGATGTGGTTTGCTCAACAAATTGGGAATTTGTAGAGAGGTTGACGAAAAATGCCATCGCCCGCAGCTCACCATACTTTTTTCAAGCTCGACTTTAGGGCGGGCACAATTTATGAATATTTTGATATTTGTGCTAAGGTAAGTAAGTAGGCGGGATTCAACAGAGCTATGTAAAAATATGTAAACAGGGCTAATTTAGCCACGCTTAGGGCATTTGGATACTTGACAATCGTTTACATAATTGCGTTTTACAGCGCCTACATAGTTAATCTAAAAAATATGTCACGATCGTGCAGTAACCTTTCTATTAATTAAAGGAGCAAGTCAATGAATATTGTCTTAAAGCCGGAATACGAAGAGTTTATTCGATCGCAAATTCAAACCGGAAAATATGGCAGCGTTGAAGAATTAATTGGAGAAGCGATCTTACTTTTAAAACAACGAGAACAACGCATCGAAGAGCTGCGCCAGAAAATAGAAGTTGGAACTGCACAAATTGCTGAGGGAAAAGTGACAGACGGAGAACTTGTATTTGCCAGACTTCAAGAAAATATCGATAAAATGCAACAGTCAGGAGTGTCAGTAACCCTGCCCTAAAGGGACGCTCGCTTGTAAGAGCAATCAAGCAATCTGTGCCGATCGGCTATCGTCTTAACTGACTAGCATTATTTAAGTCATGACACTCCTTGAATGCGACGCTAGTTGTCCGGTATCTATACCTGATGAAGTATTAACATTGATGCCTCAAAACAAAACTCCTAAAGCAGAGATTGCATCAGGGGTTTTTTATTTGTACGGGCGATCTGAAGTGGGCGATCGACGTAACCTCGTTGTTTCAGCTCTTTGTGTAAAATAAGTAGTAGCGATATCGCTACAAACCATTGTATTCTCTTTCCCTTTCCCGCATACTAATAACTGAACAGAGGTCGCTAGATAAAAAACCTCTATCGGGGTTATGTCTATTCCAAAGTATACAAATACCTACTTCAACGGATTTTGGACGTTAAACAACTGTCTAGTCACAAGGAAAGCTAATGAACAGTTATACATTTTCCGATGAATCTGTCCGAGATTTGAATGAGATTTGCGATTATATTAGTCGAAATAATCCTAGGACAGCCAGCGAGCTTTTTGATGTGATTCGTCAAAAATGTAAACTTGTCGCTGAATTTCCCAATATGGGCAAACGCTATCACAGTTTAGCCCCCAACTTGCGCGGATTTATTGTTAGGGATTATTTGATTTTTTACTACCCCAGAGCGGACGGGATTAATATTGCTCGCGTGCTGCGGGGCGATCGAGACTTGGAATTATTGTTTTCAGAATTAGGGGAAGATTAATTAGCATTGGATCGCTCGTAAAGGGCGATCGCACTCATCGCACTCTCCTCCAAAAACGCGATCGCCCTAATTTATCTGCGTTTATCTCCGTCCATCTGCCGACATCTGCGGTCAAAAAAATATCGATACCCCTTACAATCACAAACAATCTAAAATATAAAATCATAAAAAAATGCTGCGACTCTCCCAAACCCAACTCAAAATCCTTGAAGAATGCCCCCGCAAATTCCAGCATAGCTACCTAGAACTACTCGCAAGCACCGCCTCCCCTGAACACAAAGAAAAACTCACATGGGGTAGCCACTTTCACCTTTTGATGCAGCAGCGAGAACTAGGATTGTCGATTGAATCCATCACCCAACAAGACCCAGAATTAGGACGATGTGTGGCAGCATTTATCAACGCCGCCCCCGAACTTTTTGCGAATTCAGAAAATAGCGACCAAATTTTCCGCCAAGCCGAGCACCCCCGCATCTTGATTTTTCAAGACTACCTATTCACCGTTATCTATGATTTGCTAATAGCCGAACCAAACGCTGCCAAAATTCTCGACTGGAAAACCTATCCCCGCCCTCAAAAATCAAAATGGATAGCCGAAAGTTGGCAAACCCGACTCTATTTATACGTTCTAGTAGAAACCAGTGACTATTCCCCGGAACAAGTTTCAATGACATACTGGTTCGTACAATTGCAAGGAGAAGAACCGCCGCAAAAACTCACATTTTCCTACAATCAAATAGAACACGATCGCACAAAACAAGATTTAATCCAAATATTGCAGCAGCTAACCGACTGGCGACAGCGCTATACCGAAGGTGGCGAATTCTTCCCCCAAGTACAAATTAGTTCCAATCTTTGCGATTCCTGTCAATTCGCCACTCGCTGCAACCGCACCCAAAATTCCAAAGCTTCCTCATCAAATCTTCCAGCAGAAACTCCCACAAATTGGTTGCCAAATCTTGCTATAATCGAGGAGATATCTATATAATATAACCTTTGACTATCCAAACTCTTTGGACTATCGCTGGGTGGGGGCGGGTTTATAGATATTGTCGATTTGAATTAAAGATTTTTGGTGAACCCGCCCCTACTTTAATTAATGAATTAACCTATGACACAACTACTTCAAGAATTGCAAAATCAACCCTTACCCCAACCCCCTGATTGGCTGATACAAGCTGTCAGAAATCACGCGCCAGAATTACCCGGAAACTATGCCGCTGCACTTCTCTATTATAGAGGAATTCAAAACCCGGAAGAAATACCAGGTTTCCTGAATCCCAAACTTTACCAACCAGCAAGTCCGTTTGAATTCGGACTAGAAATGAACTGGGCGATAGAAAGAATTCAGAAAGCAAGAAACAGCGCCGAAAAAGTTGCAATTTGGGGAGATTTCGACGCGGACGGCATTACCTCAACTTCGGTACTTTGGGACGGATTGGGAGAGTTTTTTGTTCAAAATGACCAACTAACTTATTACATTCCCAACCGATTAACAGAATCTCACGGTCTTAATATTCCCGGAATAAACAATTTACATAAATCTGGAATTAGCTTAATTATTACCTGCGATACTGGCAGCACAAATATCGCGGAAATCGAATATGCTACCAGCTTAAATATTGATACAATTATCACCGATCACCATACATTACCGGACGATCGCCCTCCAGCGACGGCAATCATCAATCCCCGGTACTTTTCGCCCAACCACCAACTGTTTAACCTGTCCGGCGTTGCGGTAGCTTACAAATTAATCGAAGCACTATACCACACATTGCCGGATATTCCGCAACGACCGCTGACCGATTTATTGGAGTTAGTGGCGATCGGCTTAATTGCCGATTTAGTCCAACTTACAGGAGATTGTCGCTACCTAGCACAACTCGGCATCGCACAACTGCAAAAACAAATCACAAATCCCACCCGTCCGGGAGTTGCAAAATTGCTCGAACTGTGCAAACGAGCGGGCGATCGCCCAACCGACATTTCCTTCGGCCTCGGCCCCCGAATCAACGCCGTCAGTCGCATTCAAGGATCCGCCAGCTTCTGCGTAGAACTCCTCACCAGCCGGGACAAAAAACGCTGCGAAGAACTAGCAAATCTAACCGAAATTGCCAACACCAGACGCAAATCTTTGCAAAAAGATGTTGCTAAAGATGCCGCCGAAAAACTAACCAAACTTGACCTCTCAACCACCAGCGTCATCGTCCTCAGTGACCCACAATGGCCCGTAGGAGTATTAGGATTAGTGGCGGGACAAATCGCCCAAGAATACGGCCGCCCGGTAATTTTATTCTGCACGGAAGGAAGCGAAGAAATCAAAGAAACTATTCCAGAAACTAAATTTATAGATTCTTTTGACTCGGATTCCGAAACACTTTATCAATCTAAAATCCAAAATCCAAAATCTAAAATTGCCCGCGGTTCTGCCCGTTCCGCCAATCAAATCGACCTTTACCAATTAGTCAAAGACCAAGCGCATTTATTGGATAGATTCGGCGGTCATCCCTTTGCGGCTGGCTTGAGTCTCCCAGTTGAAAATATCCCGCTATTTACGGATGCTATAAATCAGCAACTGCGACAGCAATACAGCACGGATAGTTTGACATCGGCACCAGTTGTAGCGGACTTAAAAATTACTGTCGCGGAATTAGGCAAACAGTTATTTCAAGAACTGAAATTGCTTGAACCCTGCGGCATGGGCAATCCCGCACCAAAATTGCTGATTGAAAATTGCTGGTTTAAGAATATCTACAATAGAAATATTAAAGATTCACAGGGAAAAGAAGTAAAGTATATCAAAACTTCTTTTGAAATTTGGGATGAATCTACTCATGCAGGATTTCCCGGCATTTGGTGGGGACATTACCGAGATGAAGTTCCCGAAGGGCGGTGCGATGCGACTGTCGAACTCGATTTCAATACTTATACGTCGAACTATGAAGTGCGGTTGATAGCAGTGCGGGAACGCACGGATGACAAACAAGTTAGTTCGCAGACTAAAATTGATTGGATATTGGACTGGCGCAAGATAAATAATAATAATGAAGAGTTGCTAGCAGTTATTAGCACACACTTGGAATCGGAAAGGCTGCCAGAAAATCTAGCGGACAATTCAGCAATGCTCGATCGCGAAAACTCGATTATCCTCAAAGAATGCCCCGCAAGCTGGGACGAATTGCGCGTCTGGTTTCGGCAAGCACAGCACACTCAGAAAAAACTCGCGATCGCCTATACTTTACCCCCATTGCTACCGCCGCAGCAAATCTGCCAACAGCTAATCGGCATCGCCAAATACCTCAGCCGCACCAACAAACCCGTCACCAGACAGCAACTAAGCCAAAAACTCGGCATCAGCGACACCTCGCTGCAACTTGGATTCACAACGTTAAAACATCTGGGTTTCAAAGTCAATTATCGCGATCGGGCTTTTCACATCACCAGACAACCCGAAGCCAGAGAAATCGGAGATCATACCTCCAAACCCTTATTCTCTAGCCCCTCAACTCAATTCTTAGTGCCAAATTCCCCCATCGCCGCCCGTTATGCAGCGCAATTCCTAGCAGCAGTCTGGGAAGAACAATTCCGGCGAAAATATTTCTGTGAAGTACCTCTTTCTACCATTGTGTCGATCGCCCGAGAGACCATTTTCCAAGAAGAAGATTATACAGACACTCTCTTCTAATTGAGACCTTGCACTTTTTTCCGTAACAGGCAAGATGCCTGTTCCACTCACCTGATAACTTTTAGTGTGGGGCCAGCACGCAAAATCTTAGATAGGAAATGTTTCCAAGCTTTACTCAATTTAAATTGTATATCTCAATCGTCTCCCCCCTCTCCCCCTCTCCCATTCTCCCCATTCTCCCCATTCTCCCCCTCTCCCCATTCTCCCCCTCTCCCCGTCTCCCATTCTCCCCCTCTCCCCATTCTCCCCGTCTCCCCCTCTCCCCCTCTCCCCATTCTCCCCATTCTCCCCCTCTCCCTCCCAGGGCTGATTCCTGACGTGGAGGCCACATCTCAGTTTTAAGAAATATCTTAGTTCTGAATCGATGCCGGTAAAATAAGGCATAGGGCAATGGCAGTTATCCGTTGCGAGTCACGTCCAAAACTCAAAACCCATAACTTACCACCCCAAACCCAAAACTCCCCCACCGCTTTCACTCGATCGCACATCTCCAATATAAAACCCCTATGCTCCTCTGTCCCCGCTGCCAATTTGAAAATCCCAATCTAAACAAGTTTTGTCAACAATGCGGAAATTCCCTAACTTACAAAGCTTGCCACCAATGCGGAACCCAAGTCGCTGTTAGCGCCGAATTATGTCAGAATTGTGGCGTCACAACAGGTCAAGTGTGGCGGGCGATTATCTGCGGTCGATCGAACCTTCCAGCAGTCCAGCTAGAGCAGTCAACTATACCATCAGCCGAGCTTACACAAAAAACCGACAATTTTCCAGAAACCCGATCGGCCCAAAACTCTCCCCAATCGATCGCAGACACCATTAAAACAGAAATTACCGCCGATTCTCCACAACTTGATGCGGCCGAATCCAGCAGCCCAGAAATTAGTGGCGCTGAAATTGTCGTGGGGGCGATCGCCACCGAATCCTTTCAAACAGAACAAAAAAGCTCTACTACAACACCAGAGCGCGAAATAACCCCATCTGACAACAATTTCACGGCCGCACCACCGCCAGAACAAACCCAGGAAGCAACAGAGAACCCCGAGGGCGCATCTCCCCCATCCCCAAAAATCTCCGCCCCCTATTCCGAATATTTAATCCCTTCCCAGCCAACAGGAGCTTATTTAGACAGCCAACAGCGCTACCAACTCCTAGAAACCTTGCCAGCAAGAAAACCCTCAGACACAGTATCAGCAACAGTATTGGACTGTCAGCCGCTGCAAATGTCACCCCTCAAAGCAATGCTAGCAGCCAACTCTGCCAGCGTCGCCAAACGCACATCCCCCTACACCGCAGCAATCAAAGCCGGAGAAAATGCGACCAATTCCGCCTTAGCAGAACTTTGCCAAGGCATAGCCGAACCTTATCTGGCACTGCGGTGGCACTTCTCTCACAACCTACCAGTCATTCACGATAGCTGGTCAGACAACCAACAGGCCGTGCTGCTGCTAGAAGACTGTTCGCAATGGCCGCTGCTGGTAGAACGCTGGAGTCAACCCGAAACTTCCACCCAGCAAATTGTGTACTGGCTGCACGAAATGACCGAACTTTGGGCGGCCCTCGAACCCTGGCGCTGCCGCCAAAGCTTGTTGGAACTAACAAATTTGCGGGTCAATCCCGACTCTTCCTTTTCCTTTGCCTCTTTGCGGTTGCAATACCTCTATCCCGAACCCGCCGGTTCAAACCTGCAACTGGTAGATTTGGGGCAATTGTGGCAGGCGATATTTAACCAGTCCGAGCGCACTCAGTTTGGCGCCTTGCTCGAACTGCTGCAACAAATGTACAGAGGCGAGATTACCACAATAGAAGAATTGCGATCGCGCCTGGAAACCGTTCCCCTCGAACTCCAATCCGCACCTTCACCAACCTTAACCCCCACCCGTTTCCAAACAGACATCCCCGACAACTCGCCCCCCGAAGTTGTTGGTGAAGTCTTAACCCAGCCCATGCCCGTCCAGATTTACAGTTTAGAAGACGCAGGTCTCACCGATGTCGGCCGCACCCGCGAGCACAACGAAGACTTCTTCAGCATCTGGACTCAGCTTAACAAACTCGAAACCTCCTTCGGTCGCATCTTTCAAACCAAAGGGCTTTACATTCTCTGCGACGGGATGGGCGGACACGACAGCGGAGAAGTAGCCAGTCAATTAGCCGCTGAAACCCTCAGGGAATTCTTCCAAACCAGTTGGGAAAATCAACTACCCGAGCCTGATACCATTCGGCAGGGAGTGCTGCTAGCCAACAAAGCCATCTTTGAAATCAATCAAAAGGACGGTCGCTCTGGCATCGGCCGCATGGGTACAACCCTAGTCGCAGTCTTAGTTCAAGACACCAAATTCGCCGTTGCTCACGTCGGCGACAGTCGTCTCTACCGACTCCGAAAGGGACAGACACTAGAAAAAATCACCTCAGATCACGAAGTAGGCCAGCGCGAAATTAAGCGCGGGGTTGACGCCGAAACTGCTTATTCCCGTCCCGACGCCTATCAACTAACTCAAGCCATTGGCCCGCGAGACGGCAATTTTCTCAAGCCAGACGTGCAGTTTTTAGACTTGTCCGAAGATACTTTATTGATTTTGGCTTCCGACGGTTTGACAGATAATGATTTGTTAGAAACTCACTGGCGTGAAACTCTCGCACCTCTGTTCAATCCCCAAGCCGATCTCGACGAGGGAGTTGCCGACTTGATTGAACTGGGCAACAAACGCAACGGTCATGACAATATCACGGCAATTATCATTCGGGCACAGGTAGGCCCATTTCGATTTTAGAATTGGGTGCTGCCAACTTTTTTAAAGGCGGTGGCGGGCAGTCTTAGATTGAAACCTGCAATTGTTGCATGGCAAAGGAAGATTAACTTTGGCATCCGTCATCAAAAACTTGTTCGGCTTGCCGCGATATTCAAGTAATGTCATTACAACAACCAGTTTTTGATTTTTAATGTTGCAGTCTGTCGATCGATCGGGAGTTAAACGCAGCGATTCTTTAATCTCTCATTCCCACGATCGGCGAGTCAAGATGCGTTGTTCTGAATTGACCCTTTAGACTAGAAATAGCCGGCTACCTAGAAAGCAGCACGAAATAAGTTTCTTATGTGTCATACATATCAGTATTGTCAACCTTCTCTCAATTTGATCTGGCAGATTAATCAAATCAATCTAAAATGCTGCTGACTCTTTTAGATCCAGAAAAAAATACCCCTCTGCAACAGTGGAGTTTCGAGAACGAGTCCATTGTCCGCATCGGCCGATCGCCTGAAAATCATGTTGTGATTCCCAATGCTTTGGTGTCGCGGGATCACGTGGAATTGCAAAGAGTTAAAAGCGGTGCTAACCGCCAGTGGTATTTAGTCAATTCCGGGACAAATGGCACTTTTGTTAACGGTACTCTCATGTCTCAGGGTTGGATATCCGACGGTGCCCTGATCCAATTGGCGCGGGACGGCCCAATTCTGCATTTCCAAGTTCTGACTATTCAAGTCGGCGGCAAAATTGAGGCGATCCCTACTCTCAATCCTGGGACGCCGCGGTGTACCCACGCGGGAAATCCGCCCGGTAATTTATTCTGCATCCACTGTGGGGAACCGATTAAAGTCGATCGCACAATCCGCCACTACCAAGTGCTGCGAACTTTGGGCCAAGGCGGTATGGGAACAACAACTTTAGCCTGGGATCGACAGAAAGCCAAAGCTCAACAACCGGGAAGTTCTCCCGCAGCTTCTCTGGTAGTTCTCAAGGAAATGAATGCTGACATGGCTCAAATAGTCAAAGCTCAAGAACTGTTTGAACGTGAAGCTAAAACTCTCAAAGCGCTGCACCATCCTGGTATTCCTCAGTTTTTTGACTTTTTTGTCGAAGGTGGCAAAAAATATTTGGTGATGGAAATGCTCCACGGCGAGGATTTAGAAAAACGCATTTACAATCGCGGGCCAGTTGCTCCCCAACAGGCGATCGAATGGATGATCCAAACCTGTGAAATTTTGGACTACATTCACTCTCAAAAACCCCCGATCGTCCACCGGGATATTAAACCTGCTAATTTGCTAGTGCGCCACCGGGACAATCGCATTACAGTGCTGGATTTTGGCGCCGTTAAAGAAATCGGCACTCCTCCGGGTACTCGCATCGGCGTGGAAGGCTACACCGCACCAGAACAAGACCGGGGACAGCCTCTCCCTCAGTCAGATTTATATGCTATTGGGCCGACTTTGATTTTTTTGCTGACAGCCCAAAGCCCTCAAAAGTTTTACGGAAAAATTACTAGAGGTTACGGATTTAAGCTCGATAATATTCCGACGATCGGCCCGAAGTTGCGGGAGGTCATTCTACGAACCACAGCAGCTAAACCTGGGGATCGCTTTCAAACTGCTCAACAATTAGCTAGAGCTCTAGCCACTTGTCTTTAATAGAAGGAACAGTCATTAGTCATTAGTCATTAGTCATTAGTCATTAGTCATTAGTCATTAGTCATATCAAATCCAGTAGCATCGGAATTATTAATATTACCGAAATCAGGAGACGGCAGTGCCGTTTCCCTACAATTAATTAGGGTAGGGAAACGGCACTGCCTTGGACTCTATATTATTCCGGTGCAGCCAGAATTGATATCATTAGTCATTAGTCATTAGTCATTAGTCATTAGTCATTAGTCATTAGTCATTAGTTGGTAAACAGTCAACTGTCAACCCTTGTTTTGCGCTCTTCGGGCAAGCTGTCAACTGTCAACTGTCAACTGTCAACTGTCAACTGTCAACCGTCAACTGTCATCACTCATTAGTGAGAAGGAAAAAGTCTGCTGTCATTCGTCAGAAGTCACTCTGAAGAAGGAAGAAGGAAGAGAGAAGAGGGAACAAGGCAGAGGGAAGAAGTTAGCAACGGAAAATTTATTGATGAAATTTAGCCGATCGCCTTTTAATTTCGGGTGCATCTCATTTTGGCGAATATATACGTAGGGGCGAAGCATGACCGCAGAAAATAGGAGATTCTAACTAATAACTTATATTCGGTCATGCTTCGCCCTCCTCAAAAGTGATATGCACCCAAGTCCTAGGTTTCCTCTGTTATTCCTCGTCCCAACCTTCTACAGCTATCAACTCGCTCACGGGGTCTTGCATAGAAAAATCAAACTCTAGGAGTTGCTGTTTCCAGTAAGGCCATTCATCTCCATAAAGTAGAGCTATTTTCCAAATGCTGTCTGTCGGCTTGATAATGTCAGACGTGACAAGAGAATGCACCTGACGCTGGAACTTAACCATCGGCTGTATAACCTTCTGGCTCATAATACCTCTTGAATTGTTTAAATCTTGTTTAATTAACACTTCCCAGCGCACACTTTTTACCGCAGTTTCGCCAAGAACAGTCTCGCCAAGATACGTGTAGATTTTTGTCGGGAAGCTACATATTCAACTTGTATCTTAACACAGTTCATTTTGACAAGGGGCTATAAGCAGGACTGAAGAGTCAAGACCGACTGCAAAGAATTAATAATCTTTGGGATGTCCCGCTATATGCTGTCGATCGGCAGTAGGAGGTCTGCCTCCTTGATTATTTCCACATAATAGCAGATGCAATGGCTGCTGAGGATGGTTTTTGACAAGGCTGAGGTTCCGAGAAACTGCAATTACTGCTTGAGCGCTACTACAGCTTAATTTCCGCTTTCGGGCGAGTAAACTAAACTCCACCGCACTTGTTTCAGCTTCAACGCTGGCTTTGCTGTGAGAGGGGAGTCCGATCCGGCATCTACTAATTATAACTCTATTGACGGCAAAGGTGGTCAAAAATTGTTGGATACTGTTGATCGGCATCCCCGCGACTGTCGATCGACCATTGTAGACCGCCCGACACAGGCGTGCAATTCAACAGTTGACAGTTGACAGTTGACAGTTGACCGAAGGAGAGCGACCTCTACCCTTAAGTCCGAGGATTGGAGTAATGAATAGTCTGATTTTAATTTCTCCCGAGCAGGCGGGCGGGCTTTCAACCAATTCTTTCTGGTAAGTTCCCAACCCATCATCCTAAATCTCAAATCTCAAATCTCAAATCTCAAATCTAAAATTGTATGACTTGGAAAAGGCGACACATTCTCACTCTGGCTGATTTTACCTCCGACGAATACGACACGGTGCTGCAAACTGCCGCCAGTTTTCGGGAGGTGCTCGGCCGCCGCACCAAGAAAGTGCCCGCCCTACAGGGTCAAGTGGTCGCGAATTTGTTTTTTGAACCTTCAACCCGAACTCGCAACAGTTTTGAGTTGGCGGCGAAGCGGCTGTCGGCGGATACGCTGAATTTTACCCCAGGCAGTTCTTCTCTGACGAAGGGGGAAACCATTCTGGATACGGCTAAGACTTATCTGGCGATGGGAACGGATTTGATGGTGATCCGGCACGAACAGGCTGGAGTTCCCAGTACAATTGCTTCAGAAATGGATCGCTTGGGTTCGAGAGTCAGCGTTCTCAATGCTGGAGACGGCCAGCACGAACACCCGTCGCAAGGTTTGCTAGACTTATTTACTATTTGTTCTTTGTTAGATGCCGAACGTCCGCGACTGGAACTTTTAGCGGGCAAAAAAATTGCTGTGGTGGGGGATATCTTGCATTCCCGGGTAGCGAGGTCTAATATTTGGAGTTTAACGGCTTCGGGGGCTGAGGTTCATTTAGCCGGGCCGCCGACTTTGTTGCCGCTGTTGTTTGCTGAGTGTGGCAATGGTAGGGAAGGTAAGTTATTTTTGCACTGGCAGCTTGAACCTGCTTTGGTCGATGCTGATTTTGTGATGACTTTGCGGCTGCAAAAGGAACGGATGAGCCAGCATTTGCTGCCGAGTTTACGAGAGTATCATGCTTTGTATGGAGTTACGCGCGATCGGCTGAAACTCTGCAAGCCGGATGTGAAGGTGTTGCACCCAGGCCCGGTCAACCGCGGCGTGGAAATTAGCTCGGATTTGATGGACGATCCGCAATTTAGCCTGATTTCTCAGCAAGTTACCAGCGGCGTAGCGGTGCGGATGGCCTTACTGTATTTGATCGGTGGCGGTAAAGTTTAGCTAGACAGGCGGGAATCCCCGCGTCCATACCCGATCGAGGGTTGGCGTGGGATGAAAGCTGTGTAAGCGGACGATTGCACCTGCTCACAAGACGCTCTTGTCGTAGCCTGCGGGAGATGCGCGGGTGTATGATGATGCGAACAAATCCCTTGCACTTGCCAATGTTTTCAGCTACAATATTCTTAGAGCAATCAAAGAAGTAATCTAAGTTTCGTGTTAAAAGCTGTCAAAGTCCGAATCTATCCTACCGTTGCCCAGCAAGTACACCTGGCTCAAGCTTTTGGTTGTGTTCGTTGGGTCTGGAATCAGTCTTTGGCTACGATGACAGCGACCTATCAAGAGACTGGTAAGGGCGTTACAGCTATGACAATGAAGAAGTCCATACCTGTGTGGAAAGCTGAATTTGAGTGGTTGTCTGAGTGTTACTCACAATGCCTTCAACAGTCAGTTTTGAATCTGGGCGTGGCTTTTGGCAACTTTTTTGATGGTCGATCCCTGTACCCAACATTCAAGAAACGCCAAGGAAAACAATCTATTCAATACCCTCAAAACGTTAAAATCTTGAGCGATCGTGAGATTAAGTTCCCTGGTAAATTGGGTGTGGTTAAAGCCATAGTTCATCGGGATATTGAAGGCAAAGTTAAAACTGTGACTTTATCCAAAAATCCTGACGGCAGATATTTTGCTTCGATGCTATTAGATGATGGGACTGAATCGCCAGAATCCAGTAGTGATGGGAATATAATTGGGATAGATCTAGGTCTAACTGATTTTGCGGTGACATCTAACGGCTCTAAATATCAACATCCTAAAGCAACCCAAAAACATGAAAAGAACCTAGCTCGTAAGCAGAAAAAACTAGCTCGTAAAAAGGATAAGACGACTAACAAAAGTCGCAAAGCAAAGCTGGCGGTAGCTAAGGTTCATTCTAAAATCAAAAGAGTCCGCGAGGATTTTCTACACAAACTATCGCGCAGGATAGTAGACGAAAACCAAGTCATAGTAGTAGAAAATCTGGCAGTGAGAAACATGGTAAAAAATCATTGCCTAGCCAAGGCAATATCCGATGCTGGCTGGGGAATGTTCTGCACTATGCTTAAGTACAAAGCCGAAATGGTGGGCAAGATTTATCTAGAAATAGGTCGATTTTTTGCCTCAACTCATCTTTGCTCGAATACCTTGAAGCCATTGCCAAAAATGGATCTGTCTGTGCGTGCATTTGATTGCCCGCACTGTAAACAGCGACATGACAGAGATATCAACGCGGCGATAAATATCAAAAATGAAGGCTTGCGCGTACTGACGTTGGGAACCAGCGTTATTGCTCCTGAAGGCTATGTAAGACCAAAACAGTATGGGCGTAAGTCTACTACTGTGGCGGCTGTGGTTGTTGAAGGGAGAAGCCCACACTCTACCCGATCGAGGGTGAGTGTGTGGTAGTTCACGTTGTCAGTTGTTAACGATATATAGCGGATCTAGCGAAAGATTCGCGGACGTTGTTGCCAAGAGAACCCTATACGTTTAAGGCTTATATAAGCTGTCAGTCATACCTCATCTTTTTGAGAAAGGCTATAACTTCGGATCTTCGATTATTTGTTACCGTCCAGCGCCTCATGAAAAATAATCGTTACCAAAACCAGCTTGGTAACGATTCAAACTCTTTCTAGAAATGTAAATTACTCTAGTTAAGAATTAGTCAAGCCACGCAGTAGAAACCCAGCCCCCACCTGCAAGTTTAGCCCAGCCGTGCTTGTAATGACCGGTCAATTTCACATTGTCTCCATTGTGTAACTTGCCGATGACATGAGAACAGCGACTGGCCCGGTGGCGGATATTCAGTCTGCCACCATTGGTGGCAACTTCGGCGTAGCTGTGATGGCTGCGACCGCCGCCGCAGCGCTTGTAGTGGCAACCTGCCTGTGCTTCGCCACTCACACTCAGAATAGACAGGGCTACTGCCAGACCTGCAACGCCTACCACGGCAGATTTAGGAATTTTCAATTCCAGTTGGAGCTCGGACTCTGGAGATTCATAAGCAACAAAAGAGTGGCTCAATGCTAGTGCTTCCATAGTTTCCTCGTGATTGTGATTAACGTTTTTTCGTGCAGACTCATTTTATACTCCCCATGCCTAAAGGCGAAGGGATTCTTGACAAATCCGAATCTGGATTTTTACTCGTGGCTATCAAGTCGCCCCTACCCGCTCAGTTGAGATTTCTCCAAACATTGCGTATAGTTTTTTGACGCTTTCAGACCATCGCTAGCCAATCGCTAGCCAACAGATATACTACGCTCTACAACCTGCCATTATTTGCCCTTTAACTATTCCGAATCTTCTGGCGTCGGATATGTCAGTTGCCGGGATTTCTCCGTACTAGGATGTTTCAACACGTAGATGGTTTCTCCTACTTGCTTTGGTGACTTTAACACAACTATTTCGATTAGTGTGTAAAGAAATATTCAAGGCGGTTGAAACCGCAACGGAATTTTCCCGGTGTCGGTATTCCGGAGTTTGCGTCTTGTTCTTTGGTCAAAACAGGCGCAAGAGGTTGTTACCGTCTTGCTTTTGCCGAGTATAGGCTTGCTTTGGCTCAACTCTGCACAGGTATATCATGTCATTTAAGTAGCTTGGTGGAGCAAAAAATAAATAAAGTTTACATTTTCTGCTGAAAATTTGGACTGCGCCGATCGCAATCGGGGTTAAATTTAACTTAACTGTGTCATTCAAAAGGGAATGCAGTCATCGCTTAGAGTTGGAGATGGCTTGCAGCGAGTTGGGCATGATACTGCTTATTTTGGTGTGGTTACTGATTGAGTTGCTACAGCCCGATCGACTGTTCGATCGCACAAGTCTCCTATTCATATTCCAGCACCGTGTGAATTTGGTTCGGGCGAGTTATATTGACCCGATCGCACTGTTACAGCCGTTCGGGGCCATAGACATCTTGCTAAAGATTGACTTTTATGTATCCATGACAAAGATGCAAGATCGATCGCTCGCGACTTGATTTGTGTCAAGATCGATCGAGTTCTCCCGCACCATTTCTTTCGCAATGAACTATAGCGCTGCACTTTCGATCGGCACAATTCCTCAACGGAATAGTAAAGACAGTTTTGCCATTACCTTAGCTCCTTTGTCTGTAGAGGAAATCTACACTTTGGCAGATGACCCAGCGAACGGAGCCGTGGTAATGATGAGCGGTACAGTCCGCAACCAAACTGACGGTCAAGCTGTAGTTTCGTTAGAATATCAAGCCTACGAACCGATGGCCGTGCGAGTATTCCAGCAAATCGCTACTGAAATGCGCCGCCAGTGGGTCGATGTCAATCGGGTCGTCATTCACCACCGCGTCGGACACTTGCAGGTGGGGGAAATCAGTGTGCTGGTGGCTGTGGGCTGTCCCCACCGAGGGGAGGCTTTTGCAGCTTGCCAGTACGCCATAGATACGCTCAAACACAATGTACCGATTTGGAAAAAGGAACATTGGGCCGATGGTTCTAGCAGTTGGGTTAGTATTGGAGCGTGCGAAGTTACCGGTCATTAGTCAGAAGTCGATCGCAGTTTCCGAGTCCAGGAACCAATCGCGATCGGGCAGCGTCAAACACAGTGGAATGTTCGATGAGCCAATTCCACACATGAGCGAATTTATTTCCGTGTCCTGGTCTGCGGTTGTGGCGACCGTTGAAAGAGTGCAATTGCCATCCGAAAAACTCTCTAATTATGACTTAGTGTTGCGGTGTCAGGAAGGAAATCGACCTGAGAGCACTGCCTTTTCAGAACTTTTGAAGCGGTATCAGTCCCACGTAGACAGGGTTCTGTATCACCTAGCCCCTGACTGGCAAGACCGAGCAGACTTGGCTCAGGAAGTCTGGATTCGAGTTTATCGCAATATTAACCGCTTGCAAGAGCCAGTTAAATTTCGGGGCTGGCTGAGTCGCATCGCCACTAATTTGTTTTACGATGAGTTGCGTAAGCGCAAGCGGGTGCGAACTCCGCTGTCGTTAGACGTACCCCGTGCTCTGGAAGATGGGGAGATTGATTGGGAACTTCCGGCCGACAGTCCGGGGCCGGATGAAGATTTGACAACCAGAGAATTTTACGATCAGTTGCGAGTGGCGATCGCAGATTTGCCGGAAGTATTCCGCACGACAATTGTGTTGAGAGAAATTGAAGGTTTAGCCTATGAAGAAATAGCGGAAATGACCGGAGTTTCTCTCGGAACGGTCAAGTCAAGAATTGCTAGAGCTCGCCAAAGGTTGCAGTTACAATTGCAAAAATATCTCGACGGTCATTAGCAAGGGTGATTTCCGAGGCGGGTTAAGAAGATTTGGTGAAGTTTGCTGTGACATCAAAGCTTCTATTTTACAATATAAATAAGCAGTAAATCATTCTAATAGCGAACAGATGCTTCCGCTAATTTTACAAGTGGTGTGAAATATGAATTCTAAATTTGAATCGGATAAAAATCAGAATCATCAAGGTATTGGGGATTCGCTCGCCCAAAGTCAAGGTAACAACAGTTATCCCCAAGGGAATGTAACTACTATGATGCGGGATCGCTTTGAATTGTTGAGTGCCTACATCGATGGCGAAGTGACGGCGGCAGAACGCCGGGAAGTTGAGGCATTGCTGACAAACGACCCCACGACGAAGCGTTTGTACTCCCGACTAATGATGATGCAACAGGCTTTTGGGTCAATGCCCGTACCTGCTGCGGAACAATCTGCACAGGATTTGGCGGCAAAGATTGTGCAGCGCGAGAAACGCCAGACGAAACGGACTTGGGTTTTGGGTGGAGGTGCGATCGCAGCTTTGTTGATTGCAGCAGTGGCTGGTGTCGCTGGCACTCGTCAATTGTTTGCTCCCCAGTTTGCTACATCCCCCGTTCTTCCTGAATCTGACGGTTTGATTGTCGCTTTAAACGAGCCTGTAGTAGAGATTGTTAATCCCAACGATTTGATGCTTGGGGTGAATGCACCCGTGATGGATATTCCGAAAGCTGTAGTAAGCCCTCACAAGTCATCGCCCAAGGCGCAGTAAAATTTCTGTTTTGATCGATAACGGAATATTTTTTAAGAAGACCGGGCGGTTGAAACCGCTTCTATACAAATAAAACCCGCCTCCGCGGGTTGAATACCCGGCGGTTTCAACCGCGTTTTTTTCTTCATTCCGCTTGGCGTGGAATTCGTTTGTGTAGTTTTACCTCGAATTCGTATTCCAGGGGCGCTTCGCCACATACGAATTTGAGGTCAACAGGTTTCAACCGCCGTCTTATCTTTTGGACGAGTTTCCTCAACCCATTCTTGATAACAATCGCTCTGTGGGTGTTCGCTTCTACAGTAGTTCCAGCGCCGCCGCAATTACCTCATCCACCGAAGAATATTTACCGCTTTTGACTTGCGCTTCAATGAATTGATTACGATCCGGTTTTAGAGTAATGTGCACGATCTTTACTTCTACAGTCCTGGACGCACCGGTGGCCATAAACCGGGTTTTTTTACGAAAAGACGCCTTATAGGCTATAGATTAGGTAAAAAACCCGGTTTCTTAGGTCTTAATTCGATCGCGAACTGTTATAAAAACTTTTGGCTATTATATCATTTCTACTGGGTCTCAAGTGTAAAGGTGAACGGGAGGGCGATCGATCGCAATTAAACTCGATCGCCAACGCCCCTAAGTAGGGAGCCAGAGGCCATCGGCATAGGGCCCGACCTCTGTCCAAGGGCGATCGCGCTCTAACTCTTGACTCGCTTCTACCAGCCATCAGGGCTCTTCTATAGTGCATCCCCTCTCACTTCTAGCTTGCTTAATCCTTTCTCGTCCCTCCTCAGAGGCTTTGAGGGTCGTCGAGGCTTTGAGGGTCGTCACTGTATAATTTACTTATTTATTTGTCAATGTCAGTTTTCGATCGGTTTAGCGATCGCCAACTGAGTTTGTCAAGACGCGAGCAACCAAGAGACAATGATAAGGACTACAACGGGAGCATCCCTATTTCGTAAAAACCGTTCGTTTTTTGTGCTTGAGTGCGATCGTCCCCCACAGCTAAGCCTGTATATGCCAAATTGGCTCTATATTTCCAGGGATCGAGATGTTCGCACTCCAGTCAAAGAAAGCCACTCCTTTTTTAACTAAAAAATTACCCATTAAATAATGACAAAGGATAGCAACCAAATGAGAGATAACATGGATGACATTCCGTCGGGTGGGATAGGCATAAAAGTCCTTGGCAAAATAGCCGATCAGCTAAGCTATACCCGTACTTATGACAGTCGAAACTGTTTGTTCCTGATGAAACATTATCAGCCCCAAGACAGCACTCAAGCTAGTGGTGTTAAGCGACCGATCGATGTTTTAAATAAATGGTTTCAAAAACAACGAGATACCGAATCCGAGGTCAGTTCAAACCAGCCACTTCAAAAAATCAGCCTTACAAGTAATTCTGATATCAAGGCGGTTGCTAAAGTTTTATCTTGGGTCGATCAATTAGAGCATCTACAGATTCCAGAAGCAGTTTTTCACCAATGGAAACTTGCAACAATCGAAGGATTTACAAATGCTGTTCGCCATGCTCATAAAGACCTGCCATTAGCAACTCCAATCGAGTTGGAAATAACAGTATTTCCAGAACGCCTAGAAATCAAAATTTGGGATTGTGGGAAGCCCTTTGACTTGGAAGCAAAACTGCAAGGAGAATTGGCAGAAACAAGTCCGTTTACCTGGAACGAGCTGGGATTTACCCTTCGCTAACATGACTGTACGCACGGGTGACCACAAACCGGGTTTTTTACGAAAAGATGCCTTTTAACCTGCATATTAAGGAAAAAACGCGGTTTCTTTGGTCTATTCCTAAGTCCTAAATTTACCATGAAAAAAGTTTTTTGTCATGACTGCTAATGCAAATGGGGAGACTGCTTCAGCATTGTTTGAATAATTCTAGCTCGATACAGTTGAGTTGACATTTTTAGTCCGAGGGACGAAGCAGTCGCAGTATTTATTTTTCACAGCTTTTTATGTCCAAAATAGTCTTAAATCAAGCGTATTAGTGTATCTGTGAATAAACATTGTCTTATAAATATATGTCGGTACAAATTTGATTAAATTCGCAATTACTAAATTGCAGAGATGGGTTCGCAGACATCCATCAAACCCACAAACAATCTCATAAACTCGCCCTCTCTTTGCCATGATTTACATCAACATCCTACTACGAATTAGCGGTACATTTTTATTTAAGTCCACGCAGCTATATACACAACCCGAAAACCGAGGACGTTAAAGTCGATGTCCGGCGCATCGTAGTAGCGAAAAGCAGAGCGGCAGAGCCACGGACTGAGAAACCACGAACCCCCGCGCAGCATTCGAGCTTGGTAATCCTCATTGGTATTGACCAATAAATCAATACTGTTTTGATAAGGACGATCGTGTCTTGAAATGAAAAGCTTTACACTGTAGGAGTTCCAGCATATCTTGGCATACCTCATCTTTCTGAGAAAGGCTATATACATACAATTCTGAGCGCCGCAATTATCTGTCGATCGTTAAATATTTCCAGCCTGTACTACCTCAACATAGCACTCAAGCTGGTCGTTAGAAGCGATCGAGCGATGTGTTCGGGATTATGGTTACAGGTTCGATCGCAATTCGCGATCGGAAAACTGGGCGGTTGAAACCGCGTCGATACAAACAAAACCCATTCCAAGCGGGTTGAAGTTGAAGAAAACCCGGCGGTTTCAACCGCGTCGATACAAACAAAACCCACTGCAAGCGGGTTGAAGTTGAAGAAAACCGCCGTCCGATCTTATTTTGTCAAAAACCGATTTTCCCACGTCCCATCGGGCAGCCAGATGCCTCCTAGGGCACGAACGCGATCGCGCAACATGAAGTATGTCCAAGCTGTGCCTAAGGGTTTGAGGTGTCGATCGCAAATTTCGATTTCCTGCCGCTGATATTCGTTTTCCGTCGGTTCCCGCTGCGGGTGATAGTCTTCCAGTCTGTCTAAATCGTCCAAAATAGCGGAATTTGCGAAACAAAGCAGAAAACCATAGACAGTGCCCTCTCCGACCACCATTGCAGGATAGCCGATCGGCAGTGCAAAAAGTTGGCATTGACGTGCGATCGCGGGCAAAGCATCCACAACCTTTCCCTCGCAGTAGCGCAGATAGTTGCACTCCCCCGGTTTGAGAGTGCCGTAGACAAAGACTTTCATCGGGTAGGGCCTAATCGCTAGTTTTTGCTATATTAGATGCCTAAGCTAATAGTTTAAGTCTCGCGGGCGATCGCGACCGCAATCTTGATAAATTTCGTTGTTTACCCTTTCTTATAATTCATGACTCTAGCAGTTAGTTTTATTGCTTTTGGACTTCGGCCCTTGTACCTGAGCTCTTTTTTGCCCGACTTACCCCTAGACGGCTTGTTTTCCACTCAAGGGATCATGGTGATGCTGCTAGCCGCCTATGCGGGGGCGATGTGGATGTTTCTCACCAGTGCTCCCAAGGTACACACGGTGATGGTATCGGATCTCGCACAGGCGAGGGAGTTCTATGAAGGTATGCTAAGCCTTCCTGTAGCAGAAGTGCCGCTGCATTACTACTACAATTACGAACAAACCTTGGGGACAACGGGTATCGACCCCCTGTATTTGTCGCCCAATGTCGGGAGGGGAACGAGCTCTCAAACGATGGGGAGTCCCGAGGGTTTGTGGTATCAGTTGATGAAAAATACGCAACTGCACATTATTAGCGGGGCTGGCGCAGGCGAAAAAAATCGCGAACGTCATGTTTGTTTCGATCGCGATTGTTTGGATCAGCTATTAATGAGAGTACAAACTCGCGGGATTAGTTATAAAATTCGCCGGGAAAAGCCGCTTAATTTTTTGGTTAAGGATTATGATGGGCGCGTGATTGAAATGGCTGAGGTTAGTAATTAGATCGGAGTAGGCGGTTGAAACTCGGCGGTTGAAACTCGGCGGTTGAAACCGCGTCTATACAAACGATGTCCGCCTCCGCGGACTGAAGATAATAACGTAAATTAAACGGCCTGTCTTCAACCCGCGGAGGCGCGTGAGTGTCTGTGTAGCCGCGGTTTCCAACCGCCCGGTTTTCTGCGTTTATGCTTTGTCAATTAATCTTAGCTTCAACATTGGATTTTTCCGCTGTCGCCGCTGCTTTAATCTCTGCAACTGTCTTGCGGCTGAAGAGTTGGAAATACGAAGAAACAAAGAATTCTTTAACTGGGAAAACGATCAAAGTCAAAGGATTAATCGTCACGATGATGTTACGGACATCGGCTTTAGCTTGTTTGACAATTTGCTGCGCTACCCAGTCAGGAGACATAATGCCGATCGGGTTTAAGTTGCTTTTGAACGGCCCTAAAATCAGTTTGCGGACGATACAGGGCGCATCCAGCCGTCGCAGAGTGACTAAATCTCCCAGGGCACGCTTGCTGAGTTCGTACAGGGGACTGACAGCGGGAATCACTTCGGCTTCGGAAGTGTTGATCCAAACTTCTTTGCAAGCTATATTTTCATTAGTGCGAACTGTTAAGAAAAACAGTTCCATCAGCCGCCATGCCGAAAAAGTGTTAATTTCGTAGGAATTTGCGATCGCCTCTCCGGTTCTTTCTTTCTGTAAATTAATCCCGTGATTGATGACGAGAATATCAATTTTTTCTAACAATTTAGCTAAATCAGCCTCTTCGCCAGCCTGCCAAGTTACGGTTTTTACAGGCAAAATCTCGCCGTCTACATTCACAGTAATTTCCTCATTTCCAGAGGAGAGGGCGATAACTTTTGCACCAGCTTTGTGCAGGTGTTTCAGAAGCAAACGCCCCAATGTTCCTGATGCGCCGGTGACGGCGACAGTTTTGCCTTTGAGAGAAAGTGCTGTACCCATAAGTTTATCTATTAAGGTGAAAGTACCGCAATAGTAAGCATTTTGATTGTCGAAATGATGCTTCCAGTGGTAAGGTTTATTCACAAACCATTTACCGGGGATAGTTTGGAAGTTTCCCGGTTGGTGGGTGATGTCGGTTAACTCGTCTGCGCCTTTGATTCCGATCGCGCGGGCGATCGCACTCAACAAAAAGCTTAAAGTATAAATACAACCCGCTGCTGCGCCCCAGTGATATTGCGGCAACGCAAAATAAGCTAAAACCCACAGCAACAAGCCCAAAACCATCATCGCCGCAGCTTCGGGCACATCGTGACGCCAGTGCGCTTGCTTGTAAATTGTCTCGCTGACGGGCGTCAAATTCGGGCGAAAAACCCGGTGATGCCAATTGTGCAGCTTTTGCAGTGGCGGCACATAATGAGACGCGACGTGATAAAAGTCTCGGATGATTTCTGCCCAAAAGACAGAAGCTATTGCTACAGCGCCGACTATCCAGTAATTTACCATGCTCGCACCAGTTTGAAATTTGAGATATTAGATGATTGTCTGCTTTGAAAGATAGCTCAAAATGGCTTTTCTCGCTAGTCTGGCAATTGACTCAGGCGTTTTAAAATCTGCAAAACGCGGTACAATTCATTGCCGGGATTGGAAACAACAAATTCAGGCGATCGGGCATACTGCAAAGTTTCGCCTCTGACTAACTTGACAAAAGAGAAGTTAGCACCTGTGGAAATCATCCCAAAAGTAGGAGTTTCTGGATTCGGATCTGCCAGCATATATGTCAGGAGTTGGGAAAGTGCTTCGTCTGTTGAGAAAGCAAGTTGTTTGGATTCAATTACTGTCACCCATAGGTTTGCTTTCATAATTAAGATATCTATTCTACCTTCGATGATTCTGCCTTCGTCTTCTTCTTGAATGGCGATCGACTTTTCGGCTTTGACTTGAAAAGGAGACTCAAAGAGACCGGCAATAAACAAAATCGGGCTGATGATTGTTAGCTTGACTGCATTCTCCAACACAGGCGGGGTGTCTACTAAGTTAAAGTATATGTCTTGAACGCGATCGAGCAATTGTTTCTCCGAGTCTGTTACTTCGGGCAAGTTTTCTTGCCATTCTCGGAAAAACTCTTGATTCCGCACTCGCTGTAAACCGAAGTTGTCGATTAAATAGCGGAGGTTGATATCTCTTGCTTGTAGTTTTTGCATGATGATTGATAAAAGTTTTTATGGTTATTCATAAGTTTAGCACGATCGGGATTTTGAACCGCAGATAAAGGCAGATTAACGCGGATGTAGGCGAAGCCTTCCCGAAGGGTACGCAGATGAGATACAAGGTGTGTTTATTGGGATTTGCGATCGCCCTTTTCCTGTTTTTGGGCTGCTTGCATTTCCAGTAATTGCGGTACGGTGACAAAACGGTATCCCTGCTGTTTGAGTTTGGGAATAATTGCAGATACGGCCTCGACTGTTTGCTGGCGATCGCCACCACCGTCATGCAACAATACGATCGCCCCTGATGTCGCTTGAGACAGCACAGTACGGGCTATAGCAGCCGCCGGAGGTTGCGAAAAGTCCTTAGGATCGATCGACCACATCACCACCACATAATTTTTCTTTTTGGCGTAATCCGCAAAACCGTTATTTAAGCGCCCACCGGGAGGACGAAACAACAAACTCTTCGCGCCAGTCGATCGATAAATATGAACGCCAGTATTATCTATTTCATCCGATGCTATTTTTTCCGTGACATTGTGATAAAAGTGATGCCAAGTATGATTGCCGATCGCATTTCCGGCCTTTACTACTTGTTTGGCAATTTCGGGATACTCTCGCAAATTTGCACCCAAGCAGAAAAATGTAGCAACCGCATTATGTTTCTGCAATATTTTTAATATTTTCAAAGTTTCCGCAGTTGGGCCATCATCAAAAGTCAGGGCAATAACTTTTGAGTCGCTGATACTTGCTTGGTAAACAATTTGTCCGCGAAATTGCGCCGGTGGTGCGAATACTAAAGGTTCTACGACAGGTTTGGGAGACGGAGTTGCGGCGGGAGAAGGAAGTATTTGGGGTTTGGGTGGTTTGAGGAGGTTGGGCGGGGGATTGCCAAAAGGGGGGATTTGGGCTAACGAATTTGAATTCGCAGTTTTTAGGCGATCGGGAAATAGCAAAATTAGGGCGAGCGCTACGACAAGTATAAAGGTTTGAATTGCAGATTTTTTAGTAAATTTGCGAGTCATGCACTGTACTATTTGCTGTTAACGATCTAATTATCGCTTACAGCTTTGCCAGCTTGAGAGTTGGCTAAATTAATTTTTGTTTAAAAACAGCGATTTACGCCACGCCAAAACCTTCAGCTAAAAGTTTGGCGAATCTTAAAATTATTGTATTTTGGGGCCAATATACCCAATGATTATCTTTCCCGGCCCTAATTCTGTGCAGAAATGAAGTCGCCAAGCTCCCGGTGTCATGCGGACGTGCAAACTGAACATACGCTTTGTTCCGTCAAGACATTTAATATTTAGTTGCTCTCTAAACTGCTTAAGCCTTGACTCGCTCTCTGGAGATACCTTGCTAGGAAGCTTCTCTAAATCCAGCGCTCCGTCTGTCCAATTTTTGGATAATGCCTCAAGCTCAAATAACTTTCTGACAATTTGTCGTAACATTGTTGGATCGACAACGCTTTGTATCTGTTCGCTAAGGCGATCGCAAAATTCCAGGCTGGAGAATAACTCAGCTCGACGGTTCCAAAGCTCTAAACCGTCAATAACTCCTGTTAGCTGGCGCTTTTGAATCCAATCATCGTGTTCGATAACGTGGTTTTTCTGACTAGCATGAATAACCTCTACAATTTCTTCTATCAGCTCCCCACTCTCATCAATTTGTGTTAGTTCTAACTTGATGCGACTGCTATTCCACAGCAATTCAGAATTCAGACTAATTGCCAGTGTTTCAAGATAGTGAGCAACTTTAAACCCTTCGGCTTGGCTACCCTGTAAACTTAACTCACAATTTGGATCTTCAACTTTTATTTTAATCTTTAGATCGGAAATATCAACGGATAAAGGAGTCTTAGTTGCCAGAGTTCTCAGAAAAGTCCGCTCATCTCGATTAACTTGATTATCGTTACGCCAACTAGCAAGAGGATAGTTTTCTGCGAGAACCATAGCATGAAAATCTGCTGGAATGCGAATTGCCTTCAGCCCACAGCGTTTAGCTTCAAGCATCGTACTAATCAATTCCGACATCCATTGTCGTGCTATAGAAATATCAGGAGCAAGATTTCGCGCGGACAGTTCATTAAACACCATCTCCAAATCCATTACTTACTCTCCTTGCACCGCAGGTTCCAACAAAATCTCCAAGCTATTGTCCCACTCATCAAAAAAACCATCGGGCCAGCGATCGATTCGTCCGTTGCGATCGATCTTTGGAGATATTACTTCAGTCATAGCTTGTTGTTCTTGATTTTGACGCTGGAAGTAATGCAACTGAACATCTTTCGGATCAAGTTTCCCCCCGTGAACCGCTAGGCGAATCCCATTTAAAACATGATCGCTGTGAGTTTCTATCACCACTTGAACGCCACCGCTAGCTGCCAAAGCTAACAATTCACCCATTTTAACTTGTCCTTTGGGATGAAGATGTGCTTCAGGATTTTCAATTAAAAGTATTGTACCCGGTGTTGATGCAAGTGCCGCTACAATAATCGGTAAAGTGTAGCTAATTCCAAATCCCACATTAGTTGCACGGTAAGGATTGCTATCTCCATAGGAATATTGAAAACTCATCAAATCGACATCCGATTTGGCATCAATTTTAAGGCGCGTCCCTGGACTAATTTCTCCCATCCACGCCTCAACTTGGTCGATTAAATCCATTGATTTATTCGCATTCTGTGCCAAATTTTGCCTTTTCAACTTTACATCGGGATGGCTGAGATTACTATTAGGGATAGTCGCACGCGCATTAATAGCAAGAAAATGTGCAGCATATTCGCCTTTAATTCCCAGTTGACCGAGCTGTCGTAC
This sequence comes from Microcoleus sp. PH2017_09_SFU_O_A, assembly GCF_020738625.1. NCBI lineage: Bacteria > Bacillati > Cyanobacteriota > Cyanophyceae > Oscillatoriales > Microcoleaceae > Microcoleus > Microcoleus sp. PH2017_09_SFU_O_A. The sequence goes on along the minus strand of NZ_JAEQCF010000008.1, from coordinate 59,308 downwards.
TTGGTAATCAGACATTTCATTAAATGGGCGCGGCCCAAGCCTTTCTGCCTGAAGATAGTGAAAATCATTGCCAAAAAGATTCGATTTATAGACTTCAGAGCTAACTGGTTCCGAGTCAATGTTTAACACATCTACTTCTCTGTCATATTTGAAACGCCATGTCGCTTTGTTATTATTTTCCCAAACAATGCCAAAACCAATGAAGTCTTCTTTTGCTCCCTCAAAAAGTGCGTCTCTAGCAGTACCGATATTCACAAAATAGCCATTAAGTGCCAACCCTTTTTCTGGCAGTAAACCCTGTTGGTAAGATTGTCTTAGCAGTAGGAGCGATTGCATAACAGAAGATTTACCCGTGCTGTTCAAACCGGAAAATAACGTTAATTTTTTGAATTGCAATAACTGATTCGCAAAAGGTTTAAAGTTGAGCAAGTGGAGCGAAGTAATCATGTCAACACCTCCTGAATTATTTGTTCAATTATCATAAATCTGTACTCGATTTTTTCCGCTGCTTGAGAAATAGAAGTCAGAAAATCTCGATCGCTATCTACATAGTTTCTAAATTTTTCAATCAACTGCTCCTTTTGCTGCTTCAATATATCAAGTTGTTCGTCGCTAAGCAAACTGAGATTAACAGACCAAACTTCAAACAATGCTTTATTAATCGGAAACATTTTTGTTTGGTGTTGGGAGATTTTACGAAACGCATTTTTCCCAAAGATTTTCCAGGCTGCTACCATAGCTTTTATGAAATTATTTTCAATTACTTTTAATTCGGGTTCCGACATATTGTTAATTTTAGATAATGCTTTACTTAAAAACAAATTTCTCTTTTCAGATTGATAATCTTTATAAGATGTAAGCGTAAACGCTAAAAAACCTAGTATGAATTCGCGATCGTCCATTCGCATTTTACGCAACTTACTCAGCTTAGTAACTTGCTGGAATTCAGTAGATATAGCAAGTTTAGCTAAGAATTTTGTTGCCTTACCGGGGTTGAGAGCATGGCGCAGTTCTTGAGGAGACATGGGCAATCCACCTGTATTAATTCGTTTGAAAATATTATATTTAACTTCAGGAGGAGTACCTTTTTCAATCAAATAAACTGTCACCTGAGTCTCTTCAATTCTTCGCTGGTATCTGCGTTCTATTTCATCGTAAGTTTTGTCCTCTAAATTGAGCAGGTATTCTAGTCCGCATAACTTGAGTGTTTTATCGCTCATAAATTGCTTCAGAGCAGATAGCCGCTGCAATCCATCCACAACTAACCATTTATCTTCATCAGTTGCATCTATATAAAAAGCTGGTAATGGAATCCGAATCAGGATAGATTCAATCAGTCTGCTTTTTGCGTCATCTTTCCAGATGTTTGCATGACGCTGAAAGTCGGGTGCTAAGTCAAGAGCTTCCTCATTGATTCTTCTTAGGAGTTGCTCGATGGTTGGTTCTCTGGTGAAAATATTAATTTCATCAGGATCGTATATCAATTTGTCGGTTTCATAAAGTTCATCACCGTTATCTTCTTCTTGACTCAAATTTAAGTCATTAATCATTGAATCTTGGTTGGATACTTGCTGTTCTAGTTCTGGCTGACCTACCATAGGAAATACTCCTTTGTGTTAACTTTTATTATAATTCCGTATTGTCCTAATAAAACTTGGATGACGCTGCGCTCCTAACAGGAAGGAACATTTCCAAAAATTATCGCACAAATTGCCGCTTATAGAGACGCTACGAATTGCGTCTCTACAAATAATTAGACTACAACCGGCAAGTTTGCCGCGCCCTTTCATCCTCCGGTTCTTGCCACCCAAAAGAAAAATGGCTCACCGCATTAATTTGCGGCGTTGCAGCACGAATTGCCCGCATTTGAATCTCCAAAGACGGACGATTTTTCAGAGATTTTCCCCAATCTCCGGCAATAGCAGGAATGATTTTTGCTCCCGGAGGCGCTAAACTCAACGTCCGCTGCACCTGCGGCACAATGCAGCTTACATTCCCACAATTGCCGTAAGACATCGCGTGGAATTCCACCCCAGCCGGAAACCTGTCCCAAGGCTGCAATCTCGAATCAAATCCCCCTTGATTTATCTTTTCATTTCCATTAGGAAAAAACACCGCTCCTACAGGAATCCCCATTCTTTGAGCTGGTTGAGTCGCCATCCCAAAAAAATCTAAAATTCCTTGGACTGCGTGAGCAACGCTCAGTTGCCAGAGGTCTTTTTGCAGAATGCCGGTATCGGGAAGCGGCCGTGTTGGTGTCGGTTTTGGTGTGGGAGTTGCAGGGTTTTGCGATTTGGTAGCGGGAGTTATTGAAGCTGCTTTTGATGTGCTATTCCCTCTTCTAGAAGCTGGAGTTGCTACTGGTATCGCTCGCGGAATTCGCCCCTGCCAAAGAGGTTCTTGCTCGGTTGGATACTGTTTGACTACTGCTTGAACGTCATTAGTATTGATAAATCCTTTAGTCAAATATCGCTGAATTAAATCTCGTCCTTGCTGATTGTTAGCCCGCTGTAAAAGCATTTGCTGTGATGCTGAACCGTAAATCCACAAGTCTTGAACTTTGGTAGCAACTGAGGCAGGCCCGACGCCCCGCACATAACGAATGTAGTCGAATAACATTCCTTGCGGCCTGCGCTTGACTATTTGATTTACTAACAAACTATAGTCTTGCTTTGCTTGCGGATTGTAGGGATCGACAAAGGCGTGGGTGGCGTGACTTTCTCCGGTTTGGTCGTCTAAACCTGCGTCTTGAATTACTGTTAAACTTGTCTGATTTTTGCCGTTGAGGGCGAGGGTTTGCTGTCTGTCGGAACGCTGAGCATAGGTATAGCCAAAGTTCATGGTAAATAACCAGGCGTATACTTTTAATCCTCGCTGTTTGCCTTTGGCGATCGCCTTTTCCAACAAATCATACTTTTCGTAGCCGCGATTTCGCAAAACCGAAGGCCAAGCAGTTGGATTATCTGCGGCTGGGAGGAGCACTTGACCGTCGTAAAACACTTCGACGTAGACTTGATTGTAGCCTTTGTTGACAACTTTGTCTAATACGCGATCGATCTCTCCGGGCCTGACATCGCAGGGATATAAACGCAACCAAACTGCTTGGGTTTCGGGCCAAGTTTTTTGGCGGCATTCTGCGATTTCCCGTGCGTGTTTGCTCAAGACGGCAAAATATGCTTGCTGGGATTCCGGTTTTCCTGACAGGGCGGCGCGGCGCAAGTCTTCTTTTTGATTGACTTGCTCTTTGGATAATTGACAATAGGCTGATGTTTCGGCAAAAGCTGGTTGATTTTCGATAAATGGCAAAACAAGCTGGCTGATGAAGCTACTGGTTAAAACAGCAGTTACCGCACTTAAACAGCGTCGCTGGGATTGAAAGTTGGCGATGCGAGTTGGTGCAATTTTCATGGGATAATTGAATCTGGTTTTTTAGTTGAAATTGGGTGGCGATCGCATTTTTGGCGATCGCGCAGACGCACAGCTACAAATTTTCTACTTTTTTTTAGGTTTACCCCGTCCAACAACAGGTGCAAGCCCCCCAATCGAGTTGTGGAGAACCCTAATCTTAGATCAAAGTTAAATTTCCCAGACTAATCTGTGGAGTCAGTCAATCTCAAATCTAAAATGGACTGACCTAGTTATGGCACAAGTCGATCGCACAATGCAAATGTCAATGGCGGCTAACCCTACAGCAAAATCCTGCAAAAAAAGCGCCTGGGTACAGCCGGCGCTAAAAGCAGTTGATATTTCTACTAAAAATTGTTGATTATCAAATATTAAGGATAAAAGATGAATTATTCAAATTATCTTTTATCCCTAATGTTTGAGATTAAGCTCCTCTATTGAGAGCAGATTCTACTTGCTGAAATTCCGACTCAAGACGTTTTTTCAACTTTTCAGGAACGGGACGGTTTGGATAGGAACTGTAATGTCCAGCCAAAGAGTTTAATGCCGTCCGCATTGTGGTGAAAGATGCCAGCTTTGTAAGAGCGGGATCGCGGCGGTATGCTGCGAAAAAATCATTGATACTTGTGCGAGCAGTGGCTTGAGCGGCTGCTTTTTCCGGCGTGCCTTCTGGCAAAGTAAGCGCTGTTCTCAAGCTGGTGACTAATGCTAATGTATCTTTGCTGTAGTCTCCGCTCAGAGTGGCAGGAACATTGGTACAGCCTGCTACGCCGATGACAACAACTAATACCAGAGCTAACAGACGGGAAATGTAATGCTTCATAAGGCTTAGAAAAATGGAGGCGAAAGCGGCAATCAAAATTAACCTTTATCCTATCTCGAATTGACCTAATTATGTCAACTTTTCAAGATTTTTGCATGGATACCATGAAAAGTAAAATTTGTCAATCTCACATAGATTGATATCATATCCGCTCGAACGACCACAATCAAATTGGTTTGATCGTTCGGGCTTTAGTCCGCATCCACTACTAGGACTAAAGTCCTCACTACAAACTATTTTTATTAGGGATAAGTGAGCAGACATAATATGATTTATCAATCTCAACTCTCAAATCTAAAATTGATTGATTTGTCCGGAAACGACGGATAGAATTTGAGTCTGGCGCAGCCACTGACTGTCAAAAGCGCCTAGGTGAGTGGTAGTAATCAGAGTTTGAAATCGTTCTTGAATTGTTTCTAAAAGTTGATTTTGGCGGCTCAGATCGAGTTCTGCAAGTACGTCGTCGAGCAATAGTAAAGGTGCTTCGCCCACGACTTCTTCAATAAGCTGCAATTCGGCTAATTTTAATGCTAGTACGAGAGTTCGCTGCTGACCTTGGGATGCGTACTGGCGCGCTGGAGTATTGTTAATTGTAAATGTAATGTCGTCGCGGTGCGGGCCGACTAAGGTGGTTCCTTGAAATTGTTCTGCGATCGCCCTTTTTTGAATTTTCTCTAAAAATGCTTGCCGCACTCCTTCGAGATTGTCTTTACCGATTAATTCCGAGCTGACTTCAATATTAGCATCGTATTTGACATCTAAAACTTCTGTGGAACCGCTAATTGAACCGTGCCAATTGCGCGCTAAAGGCATCAAACGTTCCAAAATACGATCGCGCCTGCGGATTACCCGAGCCCCGGCTGTCGCCAACTGTGCGTCCCACAAGGCTAATTCTGAACTGGGAATGGGGGATTGGGCATTGGGCATTGGGAATGGGGCATTGGGCATTGGGGATTCTGCGATATTTTGGTCTTCGGGAGTTTCAGATCCGATAAATCGCATTTTGTCCAAACTTTGGGAAAATTCTGTTTTTCTGGTTTCTCTAGAACGTTTTAACAGAGCGTTTCGCTGGCGCAAAATTTGGTTGTACTGGTGCAAAATGTGAGCGTAAATCGGCTCTAGTTGGATGACTAGCCGATCGATCCAGTTGCGCCTTCCTTCGGGCCCGCCGCGCACTAAGTCTAAATCCAAACAGGAAAATTGTACTACATTGATGACGCTCAAGAAGTCTAAATGGCGGCGCAGCGGTTCGCCGTTGAGCTTCAGGCTGCGGCGCGCCCCGGAGCGCAGTGTTAAAGATAAGTCGATCGCTCCGGTTTGACGTTCGAGTGTAGCATCTATTTGGGCGATCGGCTTTGAGTCGAGGATTAAGTCGCGATCGCGCGATACTCTGTGGCTTTTTAATGTCGAAAGCAACTCTACCGCTTCTAACAGGTTAGATTTGCCTTGGGCGTTATTTCCTACTAATATGGTTTTGGGAGCGTCAAAGGCTACCTTTTGATCGAAGTAGTTGCGAAACTGCCGTAGGTGCAGTGTTTTCAAATACATAATATTGTTATTGGTTAGTTGTTATTCGTTATTAGTTATTGGTAATACAGTCATCGTAGGGTGTGCATTGTGTACCTTACCTAATTCAAGGGCAAATCGGTGGAATTCCATTTTTTGCGGATCGTTGTGCTTGCTATGACTTGATGGTGTTGAAAATCTTGCCAAGTGTCAGCGACCTAACGAATAATGAAACAGCGCTCATTATCCGTCAGCCGTTAACACTATTTGCGAGCTTTGTATAAGCGCACGAACAGTTTTTCCATTTCAATCCAGACAAACATTAGGGCGCTGAATCCGAAGCAAATCATCAATTCAAAAGGCGTTAAATAGTGAGTTCCGAAAAATGCTCTCAGCGGTGGAACGTAAATCAACATTAATTGCAAAGCAGTAGTCACAATCACAGCTCCCCACACAAAAACATTAGTGAAGGGATTTAACTCGATCGTTAGCTGAGTGTTAGATCGAATTGCGATCGCATGACCCATTTGCGCTAAACACAGAGTAGTAAATACCATGGTTTTCCAAGCATCTGGATCGCCGTGTCCGGGAGTGTGAGTATATCCGTAAGCCCAGGACATCATCGCGATCGTCAAAATTGCAAAGATAATCCCGATCCGAATCATGTAAGAACCCAAACCCCGGGCAAAAATACTTTCGCGCGGACTGAAAGGAGGTTTTCTCATCACGTTTGGTTCGGCTGGTTCCACGGCTAAGGCCAAAGCCGGAACGCCATCTGTTACTAAGTTCATCCACAAAATTTGGAGGGGCGTCAGCGGTACTCCTCCCAAACCCAATAAAGGTGCAGCGGCAATTGTCAAAACTTCGCCGATGTTGCTGCCCAAAATGTACTTAATAAAGCGGCGAATGTTGGTATAAACAACTCGTCCTTCTTCGGCGGCGGCGACAATTGTTGCGAAGTTGTCGTCGAGGAGTACCATATCGCTAGCTTCTTTACTGACATCGGTGCCGGTAATCCCCATTGCAATGCCGATATCGGCTTGTTTCAAGGCGGGCGCGTCGTTAACTCCGTCGCCTGTCATGGCGACAAATTTGCCTAAACTTTGCAAAGCTTGGACAATCCGCAATTTGTGTTCGGGGGAGACGCGGGCGTAAACGCTGACGTGTTCGACTTGTTGTTTTAGTTGTTCTTGACTGAGCTTTTCTAATTCTTGACCGGTGAGAACTCGATCGCCCTCTGTCGCAATACCTAAATCGTAGGCGATCGCCTGTGCCGTCAACTGGTGATCTCCTGTAATCATCACCACCCGAATCCCTGCATCGCGGCACTTCACCACGGCTTCCCGTACTTCCGGGCGCGGCGCGTCAAGCATACTGACGAGTCCCAGCCAAATCATCTCTTGTTCGCTGATTTCCTCGGAACCTTCGGGCGGCACGTTTTCCCAGATTTTGTATGCAAACCCGAGGACTCGCAAACCCCCGCTTGCCATGTTATTGTTTTCGGCGAGGATGCGATCGCGCATTTCCTGGTTTAAAGGTTGTACTCGATCGCCGACTATAATTCCTTGACAGCGCTCCAAAGTCAACTCGGGAGAACCTTTCGTCAGCATCAAATAATTCTGCTGCTGTCCGTTTGGTGCGGGAAAGCCCGAATGTCCCGAATGTCCGGGTACTTCGCAAATTACGCTCATCCGCTTGCGTTCGGAAGAAAAAGGAAACTCCGCCGTGCGCGGCAGCAATTGAGACTGTTTTTCCCTATAAATGCCTGCTTTTCCCGCTAAAGATAGCAGAGCTCCTTCCGTAGGATCGCCCAAAATCTTCCATTCTTGCTGTTCGTGCTGCAATACTGCGTCGTTGCAAACTGCACAAGCAATTAATAAAGATTCGAGTTCTGGATATTCTTCTAAATTATTAATTTGGGTCGAGGTATGCCGATCGGTAAAATCTCCGATCGGGGCATAGCCGTCGCCTGCAACACTGATAGTGCAGTCGCCTGTAGATAGTAGCTGCACTACCATTTTATTTTGAGTCAGAGTACCTGTTTTGTCGGAACAAATGGTTGTTACCGAACCCAAAGTTTCTACAGCCGGCAGTTTGCGAATTAGAGCGTTTCGCTTCACCATCCGCCTAGTTCCCAGCGCCAAAGTAACTGTGACGACGGCCGCAAGTCCTTCGGGAACGACAGCCACAGCCATGCTGAGAGAAACTTCTAACAATTCTTCAAATCTGCTGGTATCGAACCCAATGCTGCCGTTGTTGAAGGTAATCATCCCACCGATGACGACAATTGCCACTAAGCCTAGGGCGCCGGAGACTAGAACATTTCCCAACTGTCCCATCCGCTGTTGTAGGGGAGTTGGTTCGGTTTCTACTGACTGAAGCATGGCGGCAATTTTGCCCAATTCCGTTTGCATTCCGGTGTTGGTGACGATCGCCTTGGCCCGTCCCTGAACAACTTCTGTCCCCTGAAAAATCAGGTTGAGTCGATCGCCCAACGAAGCATCTTCGGGAAGTTCGAGATCGGCTTGTTTGGTAGCTGCGATCGCTTCTCCCGTCAAAGCAGATTCTCTGACTTGCAGGTTGGAAGCTTCGATCAAGCGCCCGTCTGCTGCTATTTTTACCCCAGCCTCCAACAGCATCACGTCTCCGGGTACGAGTTCCTTGGCTGCGATTTCCGAAGTTTTGCCGTCCCGCAGGACTCGGACTAGGGGGGAAGAGAGGTTTTTGAGGGCTGCGAGGGCTTTTTCGGCACTTTGCTCTTGGAAATAGCCGAGAATGCCGTTGAGTATGACGATCGCAAAAATGGCGATCGCATCTTTCGGAAAAGTATTTGACCTGATATCTAAGAATGCAGAAACCACCGCCACACCTATCAGCATCAACAACATGATGTTGGTGAACTGATCGACAAAAATCGACCAAGCACTGCGGCCTCCTGTTTCTTCGAGTTCATTGGGGCCGTATTGCTGCAAGCGTTCGGACACCTGTTGGCTGCTCAAGCCCCCGTCTTTGTTACTGCTTAGCTGCTGGAGGGTTTTATCAATTGGTACGGTGTGCCAAGAAGATGGAGAATTTGAAGACATAAATTACGATCGAGCATGGGGCAATTAGGGGACTGCGGCCGAACAAGTTACAGCCGATGAATGTGGCTGATGGCAGTAAAAGAGTTTTTAGTTTTGAGTTCTGAATCAAAAACTGCTGAACTTGAGACTCGTATTGGGCCCCGGTTCGATGCCGAGAGAGCAGGAAGCTGTCAACTTCACTGCGTCTGGCGGCTCTCTCGCACCGTTTGTAGACCTACCGCTGATAGCACTTATCCACCTTACAACTAAAAATTAGCAATTTCTCCGGCTTTTACCCAAGACCCAGCGGCTGAGTTTTGTCTTTAAATGGTGATATTTCGTTCAAAAGCTGAGGTTGTGCCGATCGCCCTGCCAATCTGTTGGATTTTACCAACACCACATTCTGCCGACATCCTGCATCGGACATAATTTTTGCTTTTTTCCCTATTCCCCCGGGCTTGTTTTAGCAAAACTTAAATTTTGTTAACTTTTCTTCACTATTCGGCTTTGCCCTGGGAAAGCCAACAGAGGCGATCGGCCCACGGGACAATTCAGGGCGATGGCAGAGTGACAAAAAGGGCGATCGAAGCCAACTCTAGACTTATGTTGTGCTGCATTTGAATTCTATATTTCAAGGGATCGAAACTCGTCAAATCCTTTCCCTGTCTGCCCTAATCCCCGAATCCCATCGGATTTTCTCCCCATCGAACCCTCGAATATCACAGACAATCTCTCGATCGGCAGTTTACCGCTGCAATCTGGCATCTATCCCAGGGATTAGATTTGCCACCACTTGCCCCACATCGATTTACCTTCTCACAGAAATAAGTTTTCGTAATAATTTGTAATAAACAAAGAGGAACCAGCATTGTATAAAGGTTATCAGAGGGTTGAAACGACAGGCGAAAGTTAACAAAAACACTGATTGACAAGGTTTGTCGCATCTCATAAAAGATGTAAAATTTTCTAAGGTTTCTTAAATGTCCGTTGCAATGTCACAATAGTGAAGGTAGCGGAAAGGGAGAGATCGAGCCGGCCAGCGCAGTAGCTGGCGTCAACCTTCAACCCTTGCAGGCCCAACAGCCTGAACAAATTTAACTTAACGGTTTTATACCGCAACCAAACTCAATTAACTCAAAGTAGGAGAGTTCGTTCATGTTTGACGCATTTACAAAAGTGGTTTCCCAAGCAGACGCTCGCGGCGAATTTTTGGCTGCTGGCCAACTAGATGCTCTCAGCAGCATGGTTTCTGACGCCAACAAGCGGATTGACGCAGTAAACCGCATCACCGGTAACGCATCCACAATCGTCGCTAATGCAGCTCGCTCTTTGTTTGCTGAACAGCCTCAGTTGATCGCCCCCGGTGGCAACGCATACACCAGCCGCCGCATGGCAGCTTGCTTGCGCGACATGGAAATCATCTTGCGCTACGTAACCTACGCCACATTTGCAGGCGACGCCAGCGTTTTGGACGATCGTTGCTTGAACGGTCTGCGCGAAACATACCAAGCTCTGGGAACTCCAGGTGCATCCGTTGCAACCGGCGTACAAAAAATGAAAGAAGCAGCGATCGCGCTTGCTAACGACCCCAACGGCATTACCCGTGGTGATTGCAGCTCGCTGATGTCCGAAATCGGCAGCTACTTCGACCGCGCAGCTAATGCAGTCGGCTAAAAATAGCGAGCCCGAACATTTCTTCCTGTAAAGAAGCGAGCGATCGCATTATTTGCAAGCAATCATTTTGGTACAAACAAAACAACATTAGGGAGACAGCAGAACAATGAAAACCCCTTTGACTGAAGCAGTAACCGCCGCCGATTCTCAAGGCCGCTTCCTGAGCAGCACCGAATTGCAAGTAGCCTTCGGTCGTTTCCGCCAAGCAGCAGCAGGTTTGGAAGCAGCCAAGTCTTTGAGCGCCAACTCTGCGCGCTTGATCGACGGTGCAGCTCAAGCTGTGTACAACAAGTTCCCGTACACTCAACAAATGCAAGGGCCAAACTACGCTTCTACCTCAACCGGTAAAGCTAAGTGCTCCCGCGACATCGGCTACTACCTGCGGATGGTAACCTACTGCTTAGTTGCAGGCGGCACAGGTCCAATGGATGAGTACCTGATTGCAGGTATTGACGAAATCAACCGGACATTTGAATTGTCTCCTAGCTGGTATGTTGAAGCTCTCAAGTACATCAAAGCCAACCACGGTTTGAGTGGCGATGCTGCAACTGAAGCCAATTCCTACCTCGACTACGCAGTCAACGCTCTAAGCTAGATTTGCGTGATGCCCGGAAATGTAAGCTGCTGTTAGCTTGAGTGTTAACTGTTGTTTACGATTCCGGGCATCTGCGATCTTAGCGGAGTCTTCCAAATACTTTTTTCAGAACTTTTTAGTTTTTCAAGCATGAAAAGCAGAAAAGTTAGGAATAAAAGCATTTGAAAAAGCGAGACGAGTAGAACTGCGCCCTCGGTGGACGCAAGACGATGCGAAAGCAGTAATTTGTGTCGCTTACAGCCAAGTTTTCGGTAACGAGTATTTAATGTCGAGCGAACGAGTTACCAGTGCCAAATCTTTCCTGCTGGAAGGGCAGATTTCAGTTAAAGATTTTGTGCGGGAGTTCCTGAGTCCGAAACTTATAAAAAAAGTTCGGCAAGCGGAAAACGAGCGAGTCTTTAGACCTTCCATGAAAGCGGCACGGGCGGTTTTAACCGCCGTGAATCTTTCTTGATTTTTCACATTTTTAGCAGTGTAAAAAGGGCTTTTGCCGTTACACTCTATTGTTGGGATGGATACACAGGTGCAAACCTGAGAAGCAAATTCCTACCATATATTAAAGGTACGCGGGGACTCTCGCGTTACCAAGGGCTTAGCCCCTTAAACGCTTGAGGAGCTTGCCCAAAGGCAAGGATAGCAGCCCACCATTTTTTGGTAAGAGGATTGCGCCCAGGAACCCTAGCAATAGGGATATTAAGAACGAAATTTCTTAAGAATCTCAGTCGCGAAGAGCGCTGAGAGTGTCAACGGAAAAAGTTTTTTGAATCGAAGGTTCGGCGGCTAAGTTTTCACCCCAAGTGCGGTGTAGAACTACCGAATATCTCGTGTCTTACGATCGACTTTCGACCCGCTTGCAGCAAATCAACAAACGTGGTGGCAAAGTGGTAAGTATTACCACAGCTTAAAGTTTGTATGTAAAGATGTTTTTTGAAACGTCTTTAGCAAATTAGGATTAATTGATGTGTACATACAAGCTGCGCCGGGAGTGCACCCAAATTTGACACATCTTGGCCTTAGTCCTAAAAATCTCAAGTTCAACCAAGCTTTAAATTTTTGTTATTAATTTAGGAGAAAATCTGGTGGCTATTTCCACAGCAGCGTCCAGACTGGGAACATCCGCATTGAGCGATGCACCTAAGGTAGAATTGCGCCCGAACTACACCAAAGACGACATTGAAACTGTGATTCGTGCAGTTTACCGTCAGGTGCTGGGCAACGACTATTTGATGAAATCCGAGCGCCTGACAAGTGCTGAATCTCTCCTGCGAGACGGCAGTTTAACGGTGCGAGAATTTGTGCGGGCAGTGGCAAAATCGGAACTGTACAAAACCAAGTTTTTGTACAGCAGCTTCCAAACTCGGACGATCGAACTAAACTACAAACACTTGCTCGGTCGCGCTCCCTACGACGAATCTGAAGTAATTTATCACTTAGATTTGTACCAAACAGAAGGCTACGATGCTGATATTGATTCTTACATCGATTCAGTAGAGTATCAAGAAAGTTTCGGTGATAATATCGTCCCTTACTACCGGGGCTTTAACACTCAGACAGGTCAAAAAACCGTTGGTTTTACCCGGATGTTCCGGCTATATCGCGGCTATGCCAACAGCGATACATCTCAACTCGAAGGAAATAACTCCCGCTTAGCTGTCGAATTAGGCACTAACAGCGCTACTGCTGTAGTTGGGCCTTCTGGTGGCAACGAAGGTTGGGCATACCGGTCTTCGACACAAAACGTAACTCCCAGCAGCGGTTTTGGTGGTGCGGCAGCTTACGGTAAAGAAGGGCGGCTTTTCCGCGTTGAAGTGTCGGGCATTCGGACGGGTGGCTATCCCAGGGTGCGCCACAGCAGCAAGGCGTTTATCGTACCTGGTGAGGATTTGTCCTCGCAAATGCAGAAATTTCAACGCTTGGGCGGGAAAATCGCCAGCATTACTCCAATTTAGTCGTTAGTCATCAGTTATTAGTGCTGTCCCCGCTCGCGAACAGTAGTCATCGGTCGTTAGTCATTAGTAAATTTACTAGAGATTAATGGCCATTGGCTAAGGTCTAATAGCTAGTGTAATCCGACTAGATGCAGAAATCAATTTTTTATGATTGTCCGGTTCTGTGCGATCGCAGAATCATTGCCTGCATCATCGTCGGATCATAATTAATAGCAAAGTCCGCTAGAACGGGCGATTTTAATCGCCGAGTTTCCCCAACCCGCGCAGGCGGGTTTCGTTTGTCTAGACGCGATTTCAATCGCCGAGTTTCCCCAACCCGCGCAGGCGGGTTTTGTTTGTCTAGCAGCGATTTCAATCGCCGATTTCCCTAATCACTATGAATTATGACTATGAATTATGATGAATCCGACTCACCACCAGCGGGTGTAGCTGAGGGCGAGTCTTTAACAATAGAACAGGCGATCGCAAATTTGCACTCCCAAGACTACAGTCTCCGCTATTATGCTGCTTGGTGGGTAGGCAGATTTCGAGTCAAGGAACCGGCAGCGATTGCAGCTTTGATTGCCGCCTTGCAAGAAGAATCAGAACAGACAAAAATCGGCGACTATTCCCTACTGCGAAATGCGGCACGAGCTCTAGGAAAATTGGGCGATAAACAAGCCTTGCCGGCGCTAACTCGCTGTTTGGAATGCGCGGATTATTACGTGCGGGAAGCGGCGGCTCAAGCTCTAGAAATGCTGGGCGATCGCGATTCCATTCCACCGCTGATGAAACTCTTAGATGGGGGCGTAGCTGTAGCCCTGCGAGTGCCTGGAAAATCGCACCTCGTGCAGCCTTACGACTCGGTAATTGAAGCTTTGGGTACGCTGGAAGCGACAGAGGCAATACCGCTAATTTCACCTTTTTTAGAGCATTCTGTGGAGCGGGTGCAGTACGCTTCGGCGCGAGCGATGTATCAGTTGACTGGCGATCGCATTTACGGAGAGCGGTTGGTAACTGCTTTGAATGGGGATAATTTGCAGTTGAGGCGATCGGCTTTGATGGACTTGGGGGCGATCGGCTATTTACCCGCAGCGCCAGCTATTGCTGAAACTTTAGCTGAAAATAGCATGAAATTGATTGCGCTAAAAGGAGTTTTGGAGCATCACCTCAATCAACAAGTATTACTATCTTTGTCAGATGAAGCTATCCAAGTTATGAACTTAATGGATAGTTTACTTTGAAAAAAATTCGTTCATAACTGCAATAGAATTGCTTTAGCGATTCTTAATTGTCTGGCGTATATTTAGGACATAGCAGATTTCAGGACACAGCGCCGTGCTCTTTCCCTACCCCCTATCTGTATTTCAGGCAGTTGAGAACTACTATTTTCTCCCTTTTATTCGGGTGAACCGATGGCTGATGATTTGATGGAATTAAAAACGAGGCTTTAGGTACGAATTTTTATAAATTTCAGTAAAAATACTGAGGTTTATAGCTGTAGTTGGTGAAATAGCTCGTGTTAAAATAATATTACCATCTGCATAAGTCCTCAGTTAAAAAAGTTTTGGTTTTGACTCCGGGCGATCGCGGAATGCTGGGAGATGGTTGTGTAGCAGCTAGAAGTATAAATCGGGTGATTCACCATGAGCAACGATCCTTTTGAAGTCCAGGTGCAACATTTTGCAGTGCTGAAGTCTAAGTATCAAGCAACAAAATATGAAGATTCATCTCCCTCTAGTCTTCTCTATCTCATTCTGCGAAAAGCTGATTTAGAATTTGAAATTACCGACTTCGAGTGGAATTGGTTATTAGAGCATGAGCTTTTGGAAACAATAGAAGCTATCGAGCAAGAGCCACTACGTAAGGCTGAAGAACCAAGAAAACTAGATGCTAAATTTTCTCAACTCAAGTCTAAGTTCAAAGTAACCAGACATCGCGATTTACGGCTATCCAGTCCTTTGTATCCTATCCTTTGGAAACTTGACTCAGAAAATAAGCTAACTGACTTAGAAGTTAAATACCTGCAAGAACAGGGGCTTACTGAAATAGTTGCTATTGTTGAAGAGATGGCGCGATTTGCTGCACTAAAGGCTAAGTACCGAGCAACTCAATATCCAGATTGTTCACTGGATAGCCCCTTGTATCAAATCCTCAAGCAACTGGATGCAGGAGAAATATTAAGTGATGTAGAGGCTAACTGGCTTGTCAATAACAAACTGGTGGATACTCTCGAAATTTTTGGGCAACAAAAAGCTGTATGGGAAGCTGAATTTGCCCAACTCAAGGATAAGTACAAAGCTAGTGAATACCCAGAAACATCTGCATCAAGTCCGCTCTATCAAGTCCTGAAAAATCTTGAGGTAGATCAGCAGTTGAGCGAGTCAGAACTTAACTGGCTGGAAGAGCATCAACTTAGCGAAACGCTTAATCTTGTTTTGGAGATAGAACAGACACGACACTTTGCTGAACTGAAAGTTAAGTATAAAGCTAATGAATCTGAGGATTCATCCCTCTCTAGCCATCTGTATAAAGTTCTTAAAAAAATTGATTTAGACAATCAGCTAGGTGAGCAGGATATTAACTTTCTTAAAAAGCGTAAACTGACTGAGACAATTACTCTTGCGCTTGACAAATATGCGGCTATTCTCAAGTCTAAGATCAAATCGGGAGAGCAGTTAAGTGAGGCTGATATTGATTGGTTGCAAAAGAATGGACGTGAGGATGTAATTACTTTTGCTATTGACAAATATGCGGCTAGTCTCAAGTCTAAGATCAAATCGGGAGAGCAGTTAAGTGAGGCTGATATTGATTGGTCACAAAAGAATGGACGTGAGGATATAATTACTTTTGCACAAGAAAAGAAATTTGCTGCTCTCAAGGTCAAGTATCGGATTATAGATCGTGATTTCCCCTTCGATCCGTTTTACGCAATTATGGTAAAATTGGAGAAAGAAGAGCGTCTAGATCCTGTGTTAGTTGTTCAGTTAATACAACAAAAACTTTTAGCTAGTCATGGAAGGATTGCTATAGCGTACCACAGGCTTGAAGCGTGTTTCTATGAGCAGGAATATGAGCGCACTGGAAACAAATGGAACTTGCCCAACGCCAGCAGTCATTGGCGCAAGGCAGATGAACCAAACAGTGCATTGAAGGTGACAGAAAATCTGGACTTCGACCAAATCAAAGAAAATAAGCTCAAGTCAGCTTTGCTAACAACGAGGGGCGGTGCTTTCCGAGATATTCATAAACTAGGTGATGCTGAAAAGTGCGCGCTCAAAGCTATTGAGTATCAGCCTCAGAGTCATCATCCTTACACTTTGATGGGAGCTATTTGTTTTGAGCGGAGTCAATTTTCAGAGGGTGAGCGTTGGTTTAAGGAGGCAATTAAACGCGGTGCTGAATCAGAAGATATAGATTCCGAACTCAAGCAGGTTGTCAAAAATACTAAGGATGAGAATAAGCGTCGGCAAGTTGTGGAATATCTGCTTAAAAAAGATCCGCAGCGCTATGCTTGGGCTAAGGCTTATAGGAAGCGTCAAGAGGGTGAGGATGCACAGCGCAAGAATTCCTAGCGCAGGTATGGAGTCGAGTTTTTGGCGAATTCGACTCTTTAACCAAGATTGTCCTATTTCGAGCTGGGGAAGCTTTTCAAGTTAATCACCGCTCCTTACCCACGCAACAAAAAGTTCGATCGCGCGATCGAGCCAACCTACAATTACAATGGTCACGATACATTTGATAAGTAAATGGCATTAGAACTAATTCAATCTGTAGAACAAGCAGATTCTTCCGAGGGCTTGTTAAACGCAGTAAAAGCACTGGCGGCCGCTTCTTCACAAGAAGCAATTCCCACATTAATTACAGTCCTCGGTTACAACAACCCAGGAGCTGCCGTTGCCGCCGTTGACGGGCTGATTCAAATCGGAGAACCTGCGGTACAGCCACTTCTAGAACAGCTTGACGGCTACAATTACGGAGCGAGAGCTTGGGCTGTTCGGGCTTTGGCGGGAATTGGCGATCCTAGGGGTTTAGAGATTTTGCTGGATGCGGCGGCGAATGACTTTGCTTTGAGCGTGCGGCGGGCGGCGGCTAGGGGTTTGGGAACGATTTGCTGGGAACTGATGCCCGCAGAACAAGCTTTAGACGCTCAACTTCGCACTGTGAAAACGCTGCTGCAAGCGTCCCGAGATCCGGAATGGGTGGTTCGCTACGCAGCGGCGGGAGGTTTGCAAGCTTTGGCTGGTGCTGCGACTGTTAAACCGGATTGGTTAGCGGAAGTTTCGGCAAAACTTGAGGAAATAGCCCAAAGCGATGAAACTTTGGCAGTTAGAGCCCGGGCTTTGCTTGCTAAGGAAAAATTGTCATTTGGCTAGGGTTTGGGCGATCGTCTCTTCCAAGTCCCTTTGTGTGAGAGTGGTTAATATAAAGACTTCTTGTACGGTTTTGCCTTGTCTGGCAATGATTTTAAATCCCCCGCGAATGGGTACTGACACTCTTAATGTCATGTGGGGGATGTGTCCTTTAACTTTGTTAATGACGCCTGGGGTAACGGTTTGAATGCCCATTATGAGAGTGAGGCGCTCTAAAATTGGTATCAAACCGGGAAGGTGGGTAGAGTGATTCCAAACTAGGCGGCCTTTGGGTTGTGCCTTCATGACTTTTTTACCAAATCAACATACCCAGTCTAAGTCACCTCCGGCTGGAACCAATTTGATATTCCCTGAATTTATGTATCAGTAATGTTACTGCGGGCGTCATTGGGAGCAAAGCGATGCAATCTCAAAGCGAGATTTTTGATTCCTGGCGCGCGAGCTGAGATTTGAGCGGGCGGAATTGTCTTGTATTTTTTGATATTTTGGGTTGGTAACAGTCGGTTTTTCTAGTTGAGTTGCGATCGCCCCGAGGATTTCTGTCATGCTGCAAGGTTTCTTGAGATAGCCGTCTGCTTTGAGTTCGAGGGCTTTTTCCATTTCGGAGGCTGTCAGAAAAATAAACGGAATGCTGGCGGTGGCAGGGTGCGATCGCAAAATCGCGAAAACTTCAAAGCCGTTGAATTCCGGCATCATGACATCAGACAAGATTAGATCGGGAATTTGGGCGATCGCTAACTCGACACCAAGTTTTCCGTTTTCGGCGCCGACAGCTTCAAAATCGCCCAAGTTCAGAATTTCTAAAACGGTTTCTCGGATTAAGTTATTGTCTTCAATTACTAATATTTTTGGCATTTTTTGTAGCGATTATTTACTTTATTGATATTTTTCTGTTAGAATTTTTGCAGATAAGTTCTACAAATTTCAATAGGGTTATTGCAAAAAACCGTTTTTTACGTGTTTTTACGGGTAAAGTGCGATCGCAGCTAGCTGCAATATCTCATAAATCCGTGGCTGTGCTGAGCGCGAAGCTACTAAAGGGGCGAATTTTACAATTTTCTGGCGATCGCCTAAAATATAACTTGGTATATCACGATTTTTTGAGGAATAAGGATATGTCAGAATTTTTAGACTTTCTCAGACATCAGTTCGCCTACGTTGCCATTGGCGAATTTAAACCAGGAAAATTCAAAGAAGCAGAAGAACTTTTTGAAAAAGCCGTTGCGACTTATGCCACAGGTTTTAAGGGAGCATACCTACTGCAATTACCCAATACAGACAAAGGTATTGCCATCATTTTTTGGGAAAGCGTAGAAGAGATGGCTGCCAATCAAAGCGAATCTTATCAGCAAATATTGAAGCAGATGACGCCTTTGTTTGCAAAAATTCCCGACACTGATGTTTATGAAATCGTCAGTGAAATTAAGCAGAAAAGTGAATAATTAAAAATTTGGCAATCGGCGCGTCATTCCCATTCCCATCGGCGTCTTGCGCCCGACTCCGCTGTAAAGTGCAAAATGTGCTAAAGCGTTAATTTGCTTGACAGCAAGCGGATTGACATCTCCCATAATTCGGTAACTAACTTCCCCGACGCAACCAATAAATTTACTGCGAGAATCCGTACAAACTTCGGTGCGGATATCGAAGAAACTGGGAAAAATAGCTTCTGTGAAAGTAGGTTCGATCGCAATTTCGCTGTACTTGTTCCAACGATTTGCCAAACTACCAAATATACTCTCTCTAGTCGGCATCGCACTATCGTACACGCCTTGCCGAAAATTAGTAGGAGTGCAGAAGGTAAACGCAATTTGGCGCTCAGTTTCCGAAGCTTTGTCCAACAATTCGGCGTAATTGCAAAAATTCACCCACGGCTGGTTTGCAGTGGGTTGGCTGACAATGTTAGTCACGTACAAATCTGTCGGGCCCAGATGCCACGGGCGCTCGAAGTTGAGTTGCTGCCACAGTTGAGTTAGGCGATCGAACAAACCGTCATCCAGCAGAGAAATGCGCCACCAAATCGCTGTATTTTCCCCAATTGCTTGCTTGTGTTCCCACTGTAGGGCCTGCAAAATAGTGCGCGCAGCCGGAGGCAAAACTCTCTTTTGTGGCTGTGGGTTGCTAGTTTTGTAAGTTTCTTTTCTGCTTACTTGGAAAGGGCTTAATGTGAAAGCTTTTTCGTTTGATTGGTCGTGCAGGTACGCGCTCAAATCGCTGTCTACAGCACTCACAAGGTTGAGAAATAAGGCGTGGAGATGCCGTCCCGTTAAAAATTGGGATGGGATTGGTGCAACTGGCAGTAGGTTTAAAACAAGGCTGTGAGGCATTTTTTAATTATATAGCTTTTTTCAAAAAAATAAGTTATGATTTTAGATTTTAAATTTAAGATTTGTATCTATTCACGATGGTTTATGGTAAGGGCAAGCTAGAAAATATTGCGAAGATTCAATATCCGCCGCTCGCAGTAACTTCTGTAGCAGAATACATTGGTCAAGTAGGATTATAACTGAGGTCTTGCACCATTCCCAATTAGCTTTTTAGGAACGGGCTAGAAGCCCATTCCACAAGAAATCCATTCTTTGTGGAACAGGCATCTTGTCTGTTATTCAGAATGGTACAAGATGTGAGATTATAATCGACTTCAAACCCTAGTCAACCATTTTGAATAGACAGAAATTGCATTATCTCCAAAATACCCTGAAATTATCTGCGCTCATCTGTGTTTACCTGCCTGATATTTGGGGTCGATCTAAGCAGATGGGTGAAAAAAAATCTTGGTATGTAACAATTTGATAGGTCGATCGCAAATGACAAGCAGATCCACACAGATAAAGGCAGATAATTTCCTCTCATAATCTATGAAACCACGCAGCTCTGACACTTTTCTCGTTAAAGCAACCCTGCTGCTAGTCAGCACCCTAACCGTGATGGCAGGAGCCACGATCGCCCCTTCCCTCCCAGCAATGCGGCAGCACTTTTCGGCTGTTCCTAATGCCGATTATTGGGTGAGATTGGTGTTGACAGCCCCAGCTTTGTTTATCGCGATCGGTGCGCCGATTGCCGGAATTGCGATCGATCGCTTTGGGCGCAAAGGCTTGCTGGGTTTATCTGTGTTTCTCTATGGCTTCGCAGGCAGCTCTGGCTTCCTGTTGGATCAAATTGGACTAATTTTGCTGGGACGGATGCTCCTGGGCTTCAGCGTGGCAGGTATTATGACGACTGCAACCACGCTGATTGCTGATTATTACATCGGTGCGGCTCGATCGCAATTCCTGGGATTGCAAGCAGCTTTCATGGGGTTCGGCGGCATGATTTTTCTCACCCTCGGCGGCTATTTGGCCGATCGCAATTGGCGGCAACCGTTTCTAATTTACCTGATGGCGTGGTTGATTCTGCCATTAATTTTGCTGGTACTTCCCGAACCCGATCGCCATCAAGATGCTGTTCAACAAACGGGTGCGATCGCCTCTGAGCCAGTCCCGTGGACGCTGCTACTGACAACCTACGGTATTGCACTGCTTACTCAAATCGTGTTTTACCGAAAAATTGGGTATAAAGCCCCGTCCTTCGCTTGACGGCTTTCTCTTGATTTCTCTTTGAATTTCTCTGAATCTGAGATAAAATACCAGCATGAAAACCCTGAAGTTTAAGCTGTATCAACATAAGCGGAATAGATTTCTCAAACGGTCAATTAACGCCGCCGGAGTTATCTACAACCACTGTATTGCCCTACATAAAAGGTACTACAGAATGTGGGGAAAACACTTAAACTGCTCCAAACTTCAGGCTCATCTAGCCAAACTGCGGAAGCGTAAACCCTTTTGGCAAATAGTAGGCTCTCAAGCAGTGCAGGATATCTGTCAACGCATTGAGAAAGCCTACCAACTATTTTTCAAGCAACATAAAAAGGGGGTAAGACCACCGGGATTCAAAAAAGTTAGAAGATACAAATCCTTCACCCTCAAGCAAGCAGGATACAAATTTCTCTTAGGCAATAGAGTTAGGATTGGAAATCAGGTTTATCAGTATTGGAACTCTAGAGAAATAGAAGGAACAGTCAAAACCTTAACCATTAAGCGCACACCCCTAGGGGAATTATTTATGATGGTGGTTGTTGACCAAGAAATAAGAGAACCCAAAATCAAATCCGAGACGAGTAGAATCGCTGGATTTGATTTTGGCTTGAAAACCTTTCTGACTATTTCAGATGGAACCAAGATTGAATCCCCCCAATTCCTCAAGCAATCCCTAAACCAGATTAAGCAAGCTAGTCGTCAGCACTCAAGGAAAGTCAAAGGTTCAAATAATCGAGAGAAGGCTAGAAAGAATTTAGTTCGTAAGTATGAAGATGTTTCAAATCACCGTACTGACTGGTTCTGGAAACTAGCCCATCACCTGACAGATAAATTTGATATCCTGTGTTTTGAGACTTTGAGCTTGAAAGGAATGCAAAGGTTATGGGGTAGGAAGATATCAGATTTAGCTTTGGGAGAATTTCTCCAGATTTTAGAATGGGTTGCCCAGAAGAAAGGAAAACTCATTGTTTTTATAGATCGATGGTATCCATCTAGCAAAACCTGTTCTTCCTGTGGTCATGTTCTAGAAAATCTGGATTTATCAGTCAGAGAATGGCGTTGTCCATCTTGTCAGTCTGTGAATGGACGAGATGAAAATGCTGCTAGAAATATTTGTGCGGTTGGGGCATCGACCGCTAAGTTAGGTGATGTTAGACAGGTTTTGCCTGCAATTGCTGTTTGACCTTAGAATCCCCGTGCGTTTACGCCGGGGAGTATGTCAAATGATTCCGGTGCAGATTCCGTTTTATCTTCAGCAGTTAATGGGTGCTAATGCTTCGCAAAGTGGATTGGCGATCGCCCTTGCTACTCTCGCTACTTCGATCAGCGCCCTGAGTTATCAACGCCTGAAAGCTCGTTTCACCTTCACGAACATTTATGCGATCGCCTTTGGGTTGATGGGGATTGGTTATCTGGTGATTAGTTGGGCTCGCACCTATGAGATAGTTTTGATTGGTTTGGCGATCGCTGGTTTAGGTGTGGGGTTACTGATGCCAAATATGAACGTATGTTTGACTTCATCAACTCCCGCATCTCTGCGAGGGCGAATTTTGGGCGGACTTACCACCAGCTTTTTCCTAGGTCAATTTATTTCACCGTTTGTGAGTCAACCATTGAGCCAATGGGTAAGTTTAGGAACAACTTATGGTCTAGCAGGTGGATTGATGCTGGCAACCGCAGCAATCACTTTAGGAGTCATGTTCCGGTAGTTTCTAGGCTGTGTATGGCGGGTCGATCGACTGCTCATTTTTTGGGAATTTTGATGCCAACCAAAACTTTTAAAAGTTATTTTTGTAACAATTTTATTCCGATGCTTTCCTGGATATTCTTAAGATTATGGGTCTATCTTTGTGCAAGCAAATATATGTGTAGGGGCGAAGCATGACCGCAGCAAATATGAGAGTATAACTAATAACTTAGATGCGGTCATGCTTCGCCCTCTTCCAAACCCAGATGCACCCAAAAATATCTGCGTCGCTCTGCCTGATATCTGCCAATACGGTTAACTTAAGAACAATCTGACTTGCAAAAAATGCCTGTATTGCCTATCAAATCGCGCTCGGAAATTCGTCAAAAAGCGTTAAGTTAACCGTATTGACATATCTGCGGTTGACCAGCTTTCAAAAATGCGTGCAATCATTCTCTTAATTAAAATAAAAATCTGAACGTTAAATCCTAGTTTTCTGATATCTCCCTGGTTCTCGCTTCCGATCGTGGACGATCGCGCGAATGCCATACTTCGACAAAAATTGATTGAGTTACAACAAGTAATTGTGGCTTGGTTCAACCCACACATCGTACAAGCAGGTTCCTGATACACTATACTATTTGCGTAGCATATTCGCCAGAATCCCCACATGATACCTGTAGCCTGGTTGGTGTCGGGATGGATCGGCAAATTGGTTAGTTTCGCTACATCATACTTGTAGCCAAGTTGGTGTATCCGATGTCACAGTTTTAACTCATTTCTTGAAGAGGTTTTTATGAATAGAGTAGAAGGGAAAGTTGCGGTTGTCACAGGTGGCGCTTCGGGAATTGGTAGGGCGACTTGTCTGTTGCTGGCGAAAGAAGGAGCCTGTGTAGCGGTAACGGATATAGCTGAGAAGGAAGGCAGAGGTTTGGTAGAAGAGATTACCGAAAAAGGCGGAAAAGCAGAATACTGGCATCTAAATGTTACACAAGAAGCGAGCGTTAAACAGGTGGTGTCTGAAGTTCGAGAAAAGTGGGGAAAAATTGACATTTTAGTGAATAATGCAGGGATTGTTGGTATCAATAAACCCACCCACGAAATCGCCGAAGATGAATGGAATTCGTTGATGGCAATAAATGTAAATGGTGTTTTTCTCTGTACTAAACACGTTTT
The DNA here is from genome assembly GCF_020738625.1 of Microcoleus sp. PH2017_09_SFU_O_A. Classification (NCBI taxonomy): domain Bacteria; kingdom Bacillati; phylum Cyanobacteriota; class Cyanophyceae; order Oscillatoriales; family Microcoleaceae; genus Microcoleus; species Microcoleus sp. PH2017_09_SFU_O_A. The sequence goes on along the minus strand of NZ_JAEQCF010000008.1, from coordinate 35,507 downwards.
GATTTCGATGCTAGAAACGGGAGGTGGCAGCATTATTAATTTGTCTTCTGTTTACGGATTGGTTGGCGGCCCGGATATGCCTCCTTATCATGCCTCAAAGGGAGCAGTGCGGTTGATGAGCAAAACAGATGCGCTATTGTATGCCAAAAATAAGATTCGGGTTAATTCAGTTCATCCGGCATTTATCTGGACACCGCTGGTAGAGAAGTTGTTGGCCGAACAAGGTGATGTGACTGAAGGACGGAAAATTCTTGATAGCTTACATCCGGTGGGACACGTGGGTGAACCTGATGATGTTGCTTACGGTATTCTTTATCTGGCATCGGATGAATCGAAGTTTGTTACTGGTTCTGAATTGGTAATTGATGGGGGTTATACCGCTCATTGATAGTTGATAGTTGACAGTTGACAGTTGATAGTTGACAGTTGATAGTTGATAGTTGACAGTTGATAGTTGACAGTTGACAGTTGCACAGTTGATAGTTGACAGTTGATAGTTGCACAGTATGGAAATCAGACCGTTTCCTCAACTTTTTTGCTTGAGATTAGAACTGATATCATGTCCGGTAGATTAGCATAACAAAAACGGTTCGTAGTGCGGAATGCGAGTCCGCTCTTATTCTGGGCGAAGCATGACCGCATATAAGTTATTAGTTATCATCTCATATTGACTGCGGTCATGCTTCGCCCCTACGGATATATTCGCTTGCATTGAGATGCACCTTGCGGACTAAAGTCCGCACTACGAACCTTGCTTTTATTCTACTGACTCAAGTCCGCACTACGAACCTTATAGCATTGGGTGCGCGGCACGCACCCTAATTTTAGTGTGCTGTGAAGTTTTAGGCGATCGTGATTTCGGGCGACAAATAAACGTCTTGAATGGCGTTGAACAATTTTACACCTTCTTCAAAGGGACGCTGAAAAGTTTTGCGGCCGGAAATTAAGCCGCAGCCGCCTGCGCGTTTGTTGATTACCGCCGTGCGAATTGCTTCAGCAAAATCGGTTTTTCCCGAAGCACCGCCGGAGTTGATTAAACCCATCCTTCCTGCATAACAGTTGAGGACTTGATAGCGGGTTAGATCGATCGGGTGATCCGTCGTCAAATCAGTATAAACCCGCTTGTCGGTTTTGCCGTAACTGTGACCGCTAGCTTTAGCAACAGCTTCGTAACCGTTGTTGCACTCCGGCAATTTTTGCTTGATAATGTCAGCTTGAATTGTCACTCCCAAGTGATTTGCTTGCCCGGTCAAATCAGCGGCTGTGTGATAATCTTTGTCTTGTTTGAAGATATCATTGCGGAGATAACACCACAGAATTGTTGCCATTCCGTACTCGTGAGCGTGGGCAAAAGCTTGACTCACTTCTTGGATTTGCCTGGTCGATTCCGGGGAACCAAAATAAATTGTGGCTCCGACTGCAACGGCTCCCAAATTCCAAGCTTGTTCGACGGAAGCAAACATTATTTGGTCGGATTGATTGGGATAAGTTAGCAGTTCGTTGTGATTGAGTTTGAGAATGAAAGGGATTTTGTGCGCGTATTTGCGAGATACGCTTCCTAACACTCCGAGAGTTGTCGCGACAGCATTGCATCCTGCGGAGATTGCTAGTCTGATGATGTTTTCGCTGTCAAAATAGATGGGATTTGGTGCAAAAGAAGCGGCCGCTGAGTGTTCGATTCCTTGGTCTACTGGCAGGATGGATAAATAGCCGGTATTTGCCAAGCGTCCGCTAGAATATAGTTGCTGGAGCGATCGCAAAACTTGAGGAGAGCGATCGGTTTGAGCGAAAATGCGATCGACCCAATCCGGGCCCGGCAGGTGCAACAAATCTTTAGAAATTTTTGCTTGATGGGTGAGCAAGTCTTCGGCTTCGTCGCCTAGCCAAGATTCGATCGCACTGGGAACTGATAGTGTAGCTGTCATGCAGATTTACCCTCTCAATTTCAATGGCAGGCTGATGATTGCAGACATTAGCCTTACTGATATTGTAACTGAAAAATCTTTTTTTCCATCCTGGCAACGATCGCCTGAATTTTTAACAACATTAGCGACAACAGCAACTAGGACGCGCTACTCTGTAATTAAGCTGGCAGTTCCGCCCGATAGCTGCTGCCTGCGATCGCCGATCGACTCACAACTCCTCCATCACAATGTCACACACTTACTTTGATTCTGAAAACAGCCACAAATCCTTCGAGATGCCCGGTGCTAGACCCCACTACAACCCCGATCGCCCCGGACAAGTAGAGCATATTTTCCTCGATTTAGTGCTCGATATTCCCAAACAAAGTTTTCGCGGCACTTGCAGCATCCGCATAAATCCAGTCCGCAGCGGTATTGACAAATTAACCTTAGATGCTGTCAACCTGAACATTAAATCTGTCAAAGTCGGGGAAACCGAGCAGAATTTCGACAGCGACGGCGAAGTGCTGCAAATTCAACTGCACGAACCAACAACAGCTTACGAACCGATTACAATTGCGATCGCATACTCGGTCGAAAAACCCCAGCGCGGCCTCTATTTTGTCGGGCCAGACAAACACTATCCCGACAAACCAACACAAGTTTGGACTCAAGGCGAAGACGAAGATTCTCGCTTCTGGTTTCCCTGTTTCGACTATCCCGGACAGTTGGCAACTTCCGAAATTCGCGTGCAAGTTCCCAGACAACTTTTTGCAATATCCAACGGCGAATTAGTTAGCACAAAAAACGATGGCGACGACAAGATTTATCACTGGTCGCAAACCCAAATCCACCCGACATATTTAATGACCTTAGCAGTCGGAGATTTTGCTGAAATCAAAGATGAATGGAACGGCAAACCAGTTAATTATTACGTGGAAAAAGGCCGCGAAGCTGACGGTAAGCGCAGCATGGGCAAAACGCCGAAAATGATTGAATTTTTCTCTAAAGCATTTGGCTATCCTTACCCTTTTCCTAAATACGCTCAAGTCTGCGTCGATGATTTCATCTTCGGCGGCATGGAAAATACTTCGACAACTTTGCTAACAGATAGGTGCTTGTTAGATGAACGCGCCAGCCTGGACAATCGCGGTACAGAAAGCTTGGTCGCCCACGAATTAGCTCACCAATGGTTCGGCGATTTAGTCGTAATTAAACATTGGTCTCATGCTTGGATCAAAGAAGGCATGGCTTCCTATTGTGAGGTGTTGTGGACTGACCAAGAATACGGCAAAGAAGATGCGGCTTATTATATGTTAGGTGAAGCCCGCAATTATTTAGCTGAAGACAGTTCTCGCTACCGCCGCCCGATGGTGACTCACGTTTACCGCGAAGCGATTGAATTGTACGATCGCCATTTGTACGAAAAAGGCGCTTGCGTCTACCACATGATCCGCGCCGAGTTGGGCGACGAACTATTTTACAAAGCAATTCACACTTTTGTGCGCGATAACGCTCACCAAACTGTGGAAACGATCGATTTGCTAAGGGCGATCGAAAAAGCTACCGGTCGCAATCTGACATTTTTGTTTGACCAGTACGTTTATCGTGGCGGTCATCCAGATTACAAAGTTGCTTATTCCTGGGACGGCGACAGCAAATTAGCCAAGGTTACTATTACCCAAACTCAGGTAAAAGACAACAAAAATGGTAACGGGAACAGCAAAGATGTCTTTGACCTAAAAATTCCGCTCGGCTTCGGTTACAAACCAGAAAAAGATGCAGATGAGCGAAATGCTGCTAATATAAAAACTTTCACGGTTCGAGTTCACGAACGCGAGCAAAGTTTCTATTTTCCCCTAGAAGATAAGCCCGCATATATCAGTTTTGATGTCGGCAATAAATACCTAAAAACAGTTGCTCTAGAGTATGGAGTTGCCGAACTTAAAGCTCAGTTACAGTTCGATCCAGACCCGGTTTCTAGGATTTACGCCGCCCACGCTTTGGCGAAAAAGGGAGGCTTGGAAGCTGTGAAAGCGCTGTCAGAAGTTCTCAAAAAAGAGCCGTTTTGGGCTGTGCGGGCGGAAGTAGCCGGTCAGTTGGTTGATATTAAACTCGACCAAGCTTTTGATGGTTTAGTAACTGGTTTGAAGGATAAAGATGCTCGGGTGCGCCGTGCGGTGGTGAATGCGCTGGGTAAAATCAAGACTCACGAGACTTATAAGGCGCTGAGGTCGATCGTTGAAAAAGGCGATGACAGCTATTATGTAGAAGCGGCCGCAGCGAGTGCTATGGGTTCGATCGCAGGCGCGAATCCCGACGAAAAACCCACGGACGAACAGGTACTCAAAGAGTTAAAATTGGTTTTGAAAGAGCGCGAGGGCTGGAATGAGGTTGTGCGATCGGGTGCTATTTCCGGTTTGGCGCAAATGAAAACTTCGGAAGATGCGCTCAACCTGATTTTGAAATACACAGCCGTCGGTACTCCGCAAGCTTTGCGCTTGGCTGCAATTCGCTCTTTGGGGACAATTTCGACAGGTCAAACTAAGCTCAATTTGGAACGGATTTTGCATCGATTGGCAGAACTTTCTAAAGAGACTTTTTTCTTGACTCAAGTATCTGTTGTTGTCGGTTTAGGACAGATGGAAACTCGCAAAGCTATCAGAATTTTACGTTCTTTAGCTGACCAAACTCCAGACGGCCGCGTCCGCATGATGGCTGATGAAGCTGTGCAAAGAGTGCAGAAAAATGCTGGTTCTGATGCAGCGGTGAAGCAGTTGCGCGAGGAGTTAGATCAGGTTAAAAAGGACAATCAAGATTTGAAGAGTCGGATGGAAAATCTGGAGGCTAAGGCGAAGAAAGAGCGACCTCTACCTAGAAGGAAGAGGATTGGAGTAATGAATAGTCTGATTTTAATTTCTCCCTCAAAGACTTGGGGCTTTCAACCAATTCTTTCTGGTAAGGTGCGTCGCTATGAGACTGTCGCTGCGATCGAGGATTGTTTCGGGCGACGCACCCTACCAGCTAACAGTTACAATAATTCTAGCATTAGGTATCCTGGAAGACATTTTACCAGCTCAACAGCAGCCATCTATTTTGTGGATGAATTTGCCAAAAGTCTCGAAACGCCGTTAGTTGTGTTGGGTGCAGTTTGCGATTGGCGATCGCCCTGTTATTAAAATAATCTTATTTTTTAGCTGTATTGCCTTGAAGTTTGGTATTTTAAGCACAGGTAAAATCCTACATATTTCTATTTCTGACTTAGTTATTGTCTCGACTGAGAGCGCAAATAGAACTTAAGCAATCCCACTCAATAAATAAACCGGGCTTTTTTTATGAAAAAATAGCTTTCAGCAATTATTTTTCATAAAAGGAACTGATTTTGCTGTATCGGTGGGTAAGTTCTAATAGATAATCGGGGTGTATCAACTTTTTTGTTTTGAATCTTCAACTGTCAATCAAGTTGAAGCAGCCTTTGCACCCTAAAGATTGCATAAATCATGAGTACAAGAACTATTGTATTGGTAGAACAATCGGCTGTCATTCCCTACCGCATTCAAAACGGACAAATTGAAGTAATGGTGATTACTTCTTCAACGGGTAAGCGTTGGGTGATTCCTAAAGGGTTAATTGAACCTGACATGACTCCTCAAGATTCTGCTGCTAAGGAAGCTTGGGAAGAAGCAGGTTTGTTGGGTAAGGTGTTCCCTGATTTGCTGGGAACTTATGAGTACCAAAAGTCTGGCTATATTTGTCAGGTCGAAGTATTTTTACTGCAAGTACAAACTGTTCTGGAAAAATGGCCGGAAGCTAGCTGTAGAAAGCGACAGTGGGTAACTATTCCGAAAGCAATTAAGCGGGTTAATGAACCGGAACTTAAACTTATTCTTGCTAATTTACCGAATCGGTTTTGCTGATTAAAAGGTTCGTAGTGAGGACTTTAGTCCTAATTAACTAACTCAAACATAGAGAAAGGTCGGCTCGCATTTGGGCCAAGGTACGTAGTTGCGCTTCAGCGCTCTTTCCTAATCTTATAAAGAGCGCTTTCATCGCAACTACGTACCTAATTTGTCTATCGCACTACAGTCGGAAAATCAATATTCCGGTGTAAATGGAAAGGACTGAAGTCCTCACTACAAACCTATGATATCGGTGTGAAAAGTTTTACCTCAAGCGTTAGCTGACAGAAAAGGAAGGCTTTCGGCTAAGTTATCCTTGACTTCAATGCCCTGTTTTCTTGCCCAAAACTGGCTTAAGAAATGAATTTGCCGCAAGCCAACAATTAAATTTAAACCTGGTACAAACATCCACCAAACTGTTAGCGGTTCTTTAATTCCTTCTTGGCGGTACAATTCGTTAACTGTGTTATAAAGTTTGAACTGCACGATGTAAATCCAAGCAATTCCTACGAAGGAAAACCAACCAAACCATCCGGGAACGTCGGGGTCGAATATCCGCAAAGCTTGGGGGATGGCTACTCCTAAAACAAAGGGCAATAAGCAAAGTGTCCCCGACCAACCCTTGCCGTTATAACTCCGCAATTCTTCTTGAATAATCCATTTGTACCAGCCGTAATATAGCAGCAAGCTGACTCCAGATAGCAAGATTACTCGCCACAAAATGCGTGGCTTTCCTAAGGGTTTGTCGGACATTTTTAGATGTAAGATAAGACGGCGGTTGAAACCGCGCCTAGACAAACAATGTCCGCCTCCGCGGACTCAAGAAGATAACGTAATTTCAATTACCTAGTCTTCAACCCGCACTCCTCGGGTAAAGTCTCGTGTTGACGCGGTTTCAACCACTTTATTGATTATATTAACATTTGTTAATTATTGCAAAATCATCTCTCGGATCGATCGCGCGGTAGCAGGGGCCAGCAGAACACCATTGCGGTAGTGGCCGCTAGCGATGAAAACCTTGCTGTTACTGGGAAGCGCTTCGATAATTGGGGCTGGGCGTCCTTCGGGGCGCGGGCGCAATCCCGACCATTTTCGGATGATTTCAGCTTCGGCTAAGGCTGGACAAAGTGCGATCGCCCTTGCCATCACTTCCTCCAACATCTCAGCATTCGCCTGCACTTCCCCGCCGTTTTCGGGAAACTCTACCGTCGCCCCCACCCAACATTCTTGATTTGCCAAAGGTACAATGTGAATGTCATCGCAGGTAATTACTGGCGCAAAATCTGGGTTTCCCAAGGGATTTTTCAACCGCAAATGCAGCGCCTGTCCCAACACCGGGCGAATGTCCACCAATTGATTTAAGGATGCAGTGACAGCAGCAGTACCTAAGCCAGCAGATACAATTAGTCGATCGAATTTTTCAGTAACAGGCAAGATGCCTGTTCCACAAGATATTAAGTTTATTGTGGGGTTGGTACTATTTTCAGTAACAGGCAAGATGCCTGTTCCACAAGATAGGGAGTTTGTTGTGGAACAGGCATCTTGCCCGCTCTTGATGCCTTGAACTTCTACCCCAAACTGAAAATTAACTCCATTGAGCTTAGCAGCATCAACCAAAGCTAAAGTTAAAGTAGTTGGATCGACTTGCCGGTCTTGAGGCGAATAAATCCCAGCAATTATGTTATGATTTAAATCAAGATGAGGGCAAAACTCGCGCACTTGTTCCACCTCCCAAAGTTCTAATTTCCAACCTTGAGACTTGCGAGTTGCTGCTAGCTTTTCCCACTTACTTAAATCTTCTCCTTCCGAACACAGCAGCAAAATTCCCTGTTTGTTAAATGGAATTTTCCGCCCCGTAGCTGCTTCCAATTCAGGAATCAAAGTTTCGTAGCGCTGAAGGCTGGTTTCCCTTAAATGCCAATTTCTGCCCTTAGTTTTGTGGCTGATAACTCCCATCAAAACGCCGAGGGCTGCACCTGTAGAACCTTGTACTGGGGGCTGTTTGTCGAATACAGTGACTTTTAATTCGGGAAATTTACTTAGTTCAAAGGCGATCGAAGCCCCGACAATACCGCAACCAATAATTGCAACGCGAACCATTCTATTTTAGATTTTAGATTTTAGATTTTAGATTGTACAGAAGAATACCGGGCGGTTAGAAACCGCGGCTACATAAACGAAACCCGCCTCCGCGGGTTGAAGAACGGGCAGTAAAAATTACGTTTTACGTTATTTTCTTCAGTCCACGGAGGTGGACTTCGTGTGTGTAGACGCGGTTTCAACCGCCGTGGCAGTAAAAATTACGTTTTACGTTATTTTCTTCAGTCCGCGGAGGCGGACTTCGTGTGTGTAGACGCGGTTTCAACCGCCGTGTTCGTCTGTGTAGACGCGGTTTCAACCGCCGTGTTTTTGTGTGTAAACCAGGTTTCAACCCTACGTCCGATCTGCGCGACAAACTAAAGCGATTAGGCTTTAGGAAGTAGCTGCAAGAAAGTATCGAAATCCTTCACAGCTTTGCTATAACTAGCGGTGATTTTGGCATTGTCAGCCATTTTAGCAGCGTTATCAATCTCTACCAAATCAGCAAACAAACTCTTGGTCAAATCCATAGCTTGCTGTTGAGATTTCGGCAACAAACTGCCCGACACGGTTTTCATGGTGCCGCGCAATTCGCCGAGAGGCCCGTGAATGTAAGTTTTGGCATCAATCCAATTTTTTTTCTGAATTAGGGTTCCTAGGTTGTTCATGCGCGATCGGAACTCTGTCAGAGTAGGAACATAGCGCTGAATCTGTTGGATCTGGGCTGCTGTGTAAGTCGTGGGAACTTTTGCTTCGACACTGCTGCAACTAACCAGAAATGCCATCAAAAATGCCATCATCAAGGCAAAAAAGGAACGGGGACGAGTCATAGCGATTTTAGACTTTAGATTTTAGATTTCTCGTTGCGGGCCGGCACCGGGACACCGCCCCTACTTTGCACCGAGAGTTAGGTACAAAATATTATTTTACCTCCTTTTGGCGCAGAAAAGTTATCAGAGCACCGCCAACTTTTTCTGACCAATGTTCTTGAGGATAATGGGAGACTTCTTCTAGGGTGACTAACTCGGCATTTTTCATGGAATTGACTAATTTTTTAGCTGGTTCAACACTCAGCCAAGGGTCGGTTAAACCCCACACAAATAAGGTTGGGCTTGTCCATCCTTGTAAGCCGGATTCAATTTCTGCCATTGACTTTGGCAGTTGAATGTTGCGGATGGTGTTCATTAGCGATCGCCCTGCATCCGAGCTCTTCAAAAACGGGCGTCGGTAAACATCTAAATCCTTGTCTAATACCCTGATGCGACTTCCGCCTTCGAGGGTTCTGTCCACCAAAAGTGGGTCTTGCGTCAGCATATCGCCAATAAAAGGCAGCCCCAACTGCTGCATTTTCCAAGGCAATTTGATATCTGCTGAAATTGGTGTATTTATAATGACTAAACGATCGATCTTATCGGGGTTTCGTAAAGCGTATTGAATGCCGGCAGATGCTAAAAATCCTTGGACGACTAGGGAAACTCGGTCTACTTCTAGGGTTTGAATAAAGCCTGTGAGGGCGTCTACAAAGGCATCGGGAGTATAAGCAAAGTCGCGTTTGTCTGGTTTTGTCGATCGCCCGTAGCCCACCCAATCCGGCGCGATCGATCGAAATCCACTCGTCGCCAAATCTGGCATAATCGCAGTCCAGGTAAAGCTTTGGGACGGTATACCGTGCAGCAGCAACACTGGTGATTTATCACTTTCGTTTACCGGATTTGCTTCCCGATAAAACCATTCCAGTGACCCTACTTGAATTGTTTTCTCATCAATTGGCATTATTTTACTTGTTATTTATCAAAGAATAAGGCGGGTATTCCCCGCCTTACTTACTTAATAGTTGGGTACGCACAAAGCACCATTAGTCTCAACAATTGCCTAAAACCTTTTGTATCTCAGGTTTCTATCTAAGTCTCGATCCCCCTAAATCCCCCTTAAAAAGGGGGACTTTAAGAATACTCTTGTTCCCCCCTTCTTAAGGGGGGTTAGGGGGGATCTAGGCTTAATAGTAAGGCAGCAGTCTGGCACTACACAAGACGTATTTGTTGACAATGATAACTGAGCGCCTTACCCAACTCATGAAAGTCCAGCTTAGAAATTCATTTCAGCAGCTTGAACTTTTTCCACCTGTTTCTTCTTGAGAACCAGCATAATTTGAGCCAACATAGTCAAAGCTACGAAAGCCATCAATCCTGTAACTCGATTGGCACTTTGTAGCACAATTTCTACATCTTTTTGACCGAAACCGCCTACATTAGGATTGTTCGTCAAAAGTTCGGCGGCTGCAACTGTTTGTCCTTCAGTAACAATCAGTTCTGGGCCTGCGGGAATTGTATCAACAACCGCTGCACCTTCTGCTGGTTGAATTGTCACTTCATAGCCACCATCTTCGGGTTGAGCAATTTTAGAAATAGTGCCAGCTACTGAGGCATTATAAACAGTATTGTTGCTCTTGGCGCCAGTAGGATAAACCTGACCGCGACCGCGGTTTCCACCGACATAAATTAGATATTTGCCGTAGTGAACTGACTTGTCAGTTGCGGGATTTGGCGACAAAACTGGGAATACCAATTCTTTGTATTGTTCACCAGGCAGCGGGCCCACTAACACAATATTTTCTTGGGTTTCGCTGTAAGGTTGGAAGTAAAGATCGCCGACTTTTTCCTTCATTTCTTCGGGAATTCTGTCAGCGGGAGCAATCTTGAAACCTTCGGGTAACATCACAACTGCGCCTACGTTCAAGCCGCCTTTAGTACCGTCGCCGGTAACTTGCTGCACGCTTTGATCGTAGGGAACTTTGACAATTGCTTCAAAAACTGTGTCAGGTAAAACAGATTGGGGGACTTCTACTTCAGTCGGTTTGGCACCGAGGTGACAGTTGGCGCAAACAATTTTGCCAGTTGCTTCGCGGGGAGTAGCGGGTGCTGTTTGCTGGGCCCAGAAAGGGTAAGCGAATGCTGCTTGGGGAAGTGCGATGTCGCTACTAAGAAAAAATCCGGCGGCGGCGATCGCAATTAAGGCAGTTTTGGCGATCGTCCTGGCACTGCGGCGAAATATCGCAGATAAGTTAGTTTGTGGCATCAGAGTATTCAATCTCAAAGGTTCAGACAATTTAGTGATTAGTCATTGGTCATTAGTCATTGGTCATTGGTCATTGGTCATTAGTTATTAGTTATTGGTTATTGGTTATTGGTTATTGGTTATTGGTTATTGAAACTAACTGCTAACCACTAACGACTAATGACTAACTACTAACTACTAACTGCTAACTAATGACTAATAACTATGACCAGGTAGGTGCTTCGCCGGTGCGGAAATCTGTTTCTTTCCAAGGGGTAAAGGCCACCTTGTCATCTGCGACAGTGGCGTGGGCCAAGGCGAGAGATAAAGGTGCGGGGCCGCGTACCACTTTGCCCTCACTGTTGTACTGAGAACCATGACAAGGACACATAAACTTGTTTTCGCTAGCATTCCAAGGCACGACGCAACCTAAGTGAGTGCAGACTGCGTTGATGCCGTATTCGGCGAGAGTTAAGTCTTTTTGCACCACGAGATAGGTGGGGTCGCCTTTGAGGCCTTGGGCCAAACTGCGATCGCCCGCAGGGTGCGAAGTCAAATATTCGCTAACGATGATGTCGTTACCCAAGGCATCTTTAGCTGTCACGCCACCGCCAACAGCCCCACTCGACGGAGGAACAAAATATTGGACAACGGGATAAAGTGCGCCCAGTGCCACACCTGTGACTGTACCGAACGTCAGCAAATTCATAAATTGGCGACGCCCCATATCGGGAACATCGGGATTTCCAGCAGAAGTTTGAGCCATGACCTGCCTTTACGGTTTTAAGTTACGTTTGTTTGTGAGCCAACTTGTACGTGCAGACAACTCGGACTATCGGTGCTAATCTGCTCGCACAAATTTGAGGCAGCGAAAATTCCTTTTAAGAATGCGCCTTCCAGCCTTTATTAGAGTATTATTACATTTTTTGAACTTTGTCTTTTAATGTTTAACAGATTCACTCAGGAGCAACCATGACGGGCAAGGATTTACACCAGCTACTCCTAGAAAAATGGGGAAAGTCTTACGATATCAGATTGCGGCGGACGCGGGGCAAGATTTTTGTGCAGGTGATGTGGAAATATTTGGAACAGGTGTCTTTTCCGATGACGGAGGCTGATTATTTCGAGCATTTGGACGCGGTGGCCAATTACCTCAATGGCTGGGGCAGCACCGAACAGGTGAGAGAATATATTGTCACTACTCGCGATCGTCCGCGCTTGGGCAAAGCTGTCAGCATTCCCCTGGATTTGGGCGAAAGAGCCTCGGAGTGGTTGCTTGACGAGTTTTGAGTCATTAGTCATCAGTCATCAGTCATCAGTCATCAGTCATCAGTCATATCCGAATGATACCGGAGTGCGAGCGTTCTGCTCGCTGCAAGGGAAACCACAACGGTCGATCGCCCCTTCGCAGCTTGTAAAGTTTTGTGTCTGGGCGGGGCTGGATTTTTTAAGTTGAAAGTCCCAAAAATCGTCAGGCAAATTTGTCAGCCAACTTGCTGGCGGTGAGAAACTAAGCTGTCGCGCAGCTAATTTTTGCAGTTTATTTTATTCAAACTCTGATGTGGCGGGCTTTCCGGCGCGAAGACTGCTGTGGGATTTAAATGTCGCAACAGCTTCTGGAGTTTTTTTAATTTTGGGCGATCGGGCTTCTAGCTGACCAAAATCATCCGAACCAATTTCTGTCAACACTTTCACATACAATGAGTCTCAGATATCTTGTGAAACTTAGGAGAATGTTGTAATGGGTGTTGCAGTTGGAATGGTTGAAGTCTTAGGATTTCCCGCTGCCGTAGAAGTTGCAGACTCAATGGTGAAAGCAGCCCGAGTTACTTTAGTTCGCTATGAAAAAATAACCCGTGCTTACTGGACAATTATAGTTCGAGGAGATATCTCTGAAGTGCAAGCAGCCGTTGCTGCTGGAATTGAATCAGTTAAAAAGGTCGATGGCGGAAAGTTGCTATCGTATCACATAATTGCTCGTCCCCACGAGAATCTCGATTACATTTTGCCGATCGGCTATACGCCTGAAGTAGAACAGTTCCGAATGTAGACAAAGTTTTGACAAAACTTTGGTATGGAATTTTAACTTTTAGTAAAATATAGAGGCGCGGGCGATCGCACCTCTATATTTTTTATCAACCTTAAAATTGAACGATATCCCAATACTCAGCAAGAAATTACCATCACGCGGAAAATCTTTATAGGACTAATTAAAAATTAGCAATTAACCATTAGCAATTTGGATGACTATCAGTCTGCAAACTTATCTGTCGCCTCAATTAAACAGGTGCGAATTCCCGGTTCGCTCATCGAATGTCCGGCATCGGCAACTACAATGAACTCAGCTTCAGGCCAAGCACGATGCAGTTCCCACGCCGACATCATCGGGCAAACAACATCATATCTTCCCTGAACGATAACCGCCGGAATCTTGCGGATGCGATCGATATCTAAAAGCAATTTATCTTCCGGCTCTATAAATCCCTTATTTATAAAATAATGGCACTCAATTCTGGCAAACGCCTCCGCGAAAGCATCAATTCCAAAGCTTTGCTTTAAATCTAAATCTGGAAATAATCTACTCGTACTCCCTTCCCAAATTGACCAAGCACGAGCCGCTTCTAATCTAATGTGAGCATCTGGACTTGTCAAGCGTTGGTAATAAGCTGTTAGCAGATCGTCCCTTTCATTTATAGGGATAGGTTTAACATATTCTTCCCAAGCATCCGGGAAAATATAACTTGCTCCTTCTTGATAAAACCAGCGAATTTCTTTTTGTCTCAACATAAAAATGCCCCGCAAGATTAAACCCTTGCAACGGTCGGGATGGGTTTGACTGTAAGCTAAAGATAGAGTGCTTCCCCAACTACCACCAAAAACAACCCATTGCTGAATATTTAAATATTCTCGAAGTTTCTCAATATCGCTGACTAAATCCCAAGTTGTATTTTCTTGCAATTCTGCATGAGGTTTACTTTGACCACATCCGCGTTGGTCAAACATCACCAAACGCCATTTTTCCGGGTCAAAATATTGTCGGTAAAAAGGAGGACATCCACCTCCTGGCCCCCCGTGTAGCAATACAATAGGTTTTCCCTCTGGGTTTCCCGACTCTTCAAAATGAATGGTATGGATGTCAGAAACTTTGAGTTCTCCTTCGTTATAAGGTTGTCTAGGCGGGTAAAGTTCTCGCATTTTTTCAAGGATTTATAACTCGATCGTGTTTATTTTACATCCTGAGGATCGCACTCGTAAATAAATATAAGCGATCGATCGAACTTGACATACAACCGCTTATAAAAACCTAGGCAAATCTAGGTAAGCTCTACGGTATAAGCTTTAAACATTCTTTCTTAGCGCTTACGCTTCCTCGTTGTCGAGGTTGACCAAGAAACTCCAGTTAGAAACGCTATAATAATCACAACGACGTGATATTACAGCGGAATGTTTGATTTTTTTATTCAGTTGGTTCCACTCACTCCAGACGTGCTTTTCTGAATTCACCTCAGAATAGGCGGTTAAGGAGCGAGGTATTTTTTCACTTAATTTCATAGCCCTACGAGCAATTACCAGCGCAGCAGCTTCGTCACTCGCCAAGCCATACATTCTTAAATATTTCACGCCTCCGATAATGCTTGAATAAGCTGGATTGACTGCAATCAGCTCAATTCCACGATTCGACAAAATAGAACTGAGTTGTTTATAAAACTCACGGTACGCCCAACCCGACAACATCCGAGCATACTTTCTACCTTTCTCTCCCAGCGATTGCTTTTTTGTTGAGAAGTCAAGTTCTTCACAAACCACAGGACATTCAAATTCTGTGGCTTTTGCAGCTAGTTGCAGACAGGCATCAACAATTTGAGCCTGTTGCTTACCATTCGGTAAGCCCATCTGCAATGGGATTTGTCCTTTGGCTTTGAGATTCCCTTCAGAATCAACATACGCCCACCCAATAGAACCGGGATTCATGTCGATACCAATGCAGCCGTACATTCTCTCTCTCGAAACCCGCGACCCGGGATTTGGGGTAAACTGCACGGCTATTACCCACTTTCCATTCTTGCGATAGAAATGCCAGGTTTTAGCACCGCATTCTGGCAGTCTGTTGATGTTACGGCTGAAATCACCAACAAGAGAGGACAGGGTTTTTCCAAATCGCGACTCTAAGCATTTGGGGACTCGAAAAGTTATTTTATCCCTATTCCACTGGCAGACTTGATTGCCAAAAGACTCATCCTTAGAGCCGACTACAAAAATATCACATCGAGGTATAAAAACCTTGATTGGCTTAATCTTTAAGTCTTCAGTTTTCTTCGTTACTAGAGTTAGTTTGCGTTTTTTATTGTGAATTTGAAAGCGCAAATTCTGCCAGTTTGTGGATTTATATTGAAGTGAGCAGGCTATGGGAAAATTACAACCTGTTTTTGAGTTTTGCCATTTTCTCTTAGCATAAAACTTACGAGCTAATACCAGCTTGCGCTCGGCTTTCTTGAGCCATGTAGTAATAGATTTAATTTTTCCTTCAAGAGCTTTCAGGTGTAAAATTCTGTGTTCTTTAGCACTGTCTACACGACCCTTGGTAGAACTAATTACACCATTGGCGTGGCGCTTATTGATGCCGTAGGTTTGCTGTAAATGCGTGTTCCACTCGGATTTTTTGAACTCTGCATCAAATAGTAAGTGGTCAACTGTTTCAATGCTTGCAGCCCTAAAAATCGGGGCGTAAGCGCCTAAAAACATCTCAAAATCTGTTTTTCCGAGTTCGTTAAGTTCATGTACAGGCGTGGGCAAGCCTTTGCAATAAGTTAGGGTAGCCATTGATTCTCCCGGTCAATTCATGTTTTACCCAGAATCCACTCTCTCAATCTTAGGTAAATCTAGATAAATTGTCAACAGCTATCAACCCTTGTAGGGACTTAGGCTGGGTCTGTATCCCTACCGGGAGCGATCGATCTTTTGCATTCTCTGCTATTCCTAATTTTCACCGCCCTAAAAGCTTCACCAAACCAACGCCGCCAAAGTAAAGAGCGAGCACCGCACCTCCCAAAAGACTTTGCGTCAAAGGGTCAGTAGAAGGCGTTAAAACAGCACCCAAAACAGCCGCACCTAAGATTACATAACGCCAGCCGGAGAGCATTTTCTTAGAAGAAACTATGCCCAAAACGCCGAGCAATACTTGGACGATCGGGATTTGAAAAGCTAAACCCGTGCTGAACATTAACAGCAGTACAAATTTAAAGTATTTGTCGATCGACCACAACTGCTCTACAACATCCGCCCCGTAGGTAACAAAGAAGTTCAGCGCCGCCGGAATCAGAGCAATATAAGCAAATACCAGCCCGCCCAAAAAGAGGAAACTAGAACCGAAAAACACTGGCCCGAGCAACCCGCGTTCTTTGCGAGTCAAACCGGGTAGCACAAATAGCGCTATTTGGTAAAAAATAAACGGACTTGCAATCAGCAAACCGCTGTATCCCGCCACTTCGATAGAAACAAAGAAATACTCACCGGGAGCTAGTTGCAGAAACTTGACGGGCCCGGCGGGTACTTCTAGCAATTGTACGATCGGTTTAACTGTTAAAAAACAACCAACTACACCTATTGCTACGGCAATTAGCGAGTAGAAAAGTCGCTGACGCAATTCTTCTAAATGGTCGAACAAAGACATCTCAACTTCGTCGGGAAGTTCGTCGAGATATTCGTTTTCGAGGTTGCGGGAACCGAGAAAATCATCGGCGATTGGTGTAATGCTATTTTCGGAACTAACTTCTTCAGCTTCTAAGTTGCTGACATCCGTAGAATTATCGGCGATTGGTGCAATGCTATTTTCCGCGCTAACTTCTTCAGCTTCTAAGTTGCTGACATCCGTAGAATCATCTGCAATTGGTGCAATAGTATTTTCTGTTTCCGCGCTAACTTCTTCAGCTTCTAAGTTGCTGACATCTGTGAAATCGTCGGCGATTGGTGCAATAGTATTTTCCGAACTAACTTCTTCAGATTCTAAGTTGCTGACATCCGTAAAATCATCGGCGACTGGTGCAATAGTATTTTCCGAACTAACTTCTTCAGATTCTAAGTTGCTGACATTCGTGAAATCATCGGTGATTGGTGCAATGCTATTTTCCGCGCTAACTTCTTCAGCTTCTAAGTTGCTGACATCCGTAAAATCGTCGGCGGCTGGTGCAATGCTATTTTCCGAACTAACTTCTTCAGCTTCTAAGTTGCCGACATCCGTAGAATCATCTGCAATTGGTGCAATATTTTCTGAGTTAACTTCTGCACCTTCTAAGTTGTTGACAGCCATCAAATCATCAGCGACTGGTGAAATGCTATTTTCCGCGCTAACTTGTTCGAGGTTGTTGTCGGAATCTTGTTCGGATGTCTCCAAGTCTGAGGGCACAGTCATAGGGAATGGGGAATTGGTAATGGGGAATCGGAAATCGGTAATGGGGCAATTTTAGATTTGTTAATTGTTAATTGGTAATTGGTAATTGGTAATTGTAATTGGTAACTATTAACTATTAACTGTCAACTAAGAGGGCGGGCACGCACCATCCACCGCCCCTACTAATTGTCAACTGTCAACTGTCAACTGTCAACTGTCAACTGACTTCTTCAATGCCGATCGCAATTTTGCCGACAGCGCGGCCAGTTTCGCTGTACGCGTGGGCGGCGGCTACTTCAGGCAAGCTGTAAGTGCGATCGACAATCGGCTCAACTTTATCGGATTCGATTAACTCCCGCAAAATCTCCAAGTCGGCTGGGTTGGCATTGGCTAGAATGAATTTAGCTTTTTTACCAGGAATAAACCAGCTAGTCAACATCGGTGGGAGGTTGTCGAAACTCGGCAAAGTCGAGATATAAACTCCCTCCGGTTGCAGCACGTTTTCGCATTCAGCAAATGTCTTTTTGCCGACAGCATCCAAAATTATATCATACTTTTCGGGTTGTTGAGTAAAATCAATTTCTGCATAATCTAGAACACAATCTGCTCCCAAATCCTTGACAAATTCTATATTCTTGGCGCTGCAAACTCCCGTTACTTCCGCATTCATTGCTTTAGCAACTTGCACCGCAAAAATCCCGACTCCGCCGGAAGCACCGTTAATCAATACTTTGTATCCTGCTTTAATTTCACCCAAATCTCTCAACGCTTGCAAAGCCGTTAAACCTGCGATGGGTACTGCTGCTGCTTCGACATGGGTGATGTTGTGAGGTTTAATTGATGCACTCGATTCTGGCACGACAGCGTATTCGGCACAAGCACCGCCAGCGATTGGATTTAAGAATGTATAAACTTCATCTCCGGGTTGAAATTTGGTGACTTCCGAGCCGACTTCTACGACAACTCCCGAGATGTCGGAACCGATTATTCGAGGAAAGTTAAATCCTGTAAGTAGTTGCAGGTGTCCTTGCCGGATTTTCCAGTCTACGGGATTGACGCTGCTAGCGCGAACTCTGACTAACAATTCGTTCGATTTGGCGATCGGCTTTTCTACTTCTCGGTACTGCAATACGTCAACGCTGCCGTAGCGATCGAACACAACTGCTTTCATGGCGATTTTTTTGATTTATTTTTAAGAGGACATTTAATCATGTACAATTATCATATAGGAAATTCTATTTCGCTTGTGAATGGGATTTATTTTTTTTAACCGCAGAGGGCGCAGAGGGCGCAGAGAAAGAGAAAAGAGAGAGAGAGAAATGATTGATTTAACTGGAAAGGTAATTTTAGTGACGGGCGGCTCGAAAGGGATTGGTGCAGTGACGGTGCGGACTCTTGTTAATGCTGGGGCCGAGGTGATTTTGCATTACTGTCGCAGTCAGGAAGCGGCGGAATCGGTAGCAGCAAGTGTGGCGGGCGATCGCTGTTATTTATTAGCAGCAGATTTGATGTTACCAAACGCGGCCTCTCTTTTGTGGCAAGATGCTGTAAAGTGGCGCGGTCATATTGATATTATAGTTAATAATGCTGGGATTATGCAGTCGGCTGGTATCGAGGACGATTTTGATATTTGGTCGTCGGCTTGGCAGCAAACTCTACAAGTTAATTTAGTTGCGGTTGCTGATTTGTGCCGGGAAGCAATTCTACATTTTAAAACTCGCAAGGTTGGTACGATTATTAATATAGCAAGTCGCGCTGCTTTTCGCGGCGATGACCCGAATTATCTGCACTACGCTGCATCAAAAGGTGCGATCGTTTCTCTAACTCGCAGCATTGCTAGAGGATTTGCGGCTGATAATATTTTGGCTTTTACTGTGGCGCCGGGATTTGTGAGTACGGAAATGTCGGATAAGTTTATTAGGGAGTGTGGCGAAGCACAGATTGTGCGCGATATCCCGATCGGCAAAATCGCCCCTCCTCAAGATGTCGCCAACGCGATCGCTTTTCTAGCATCGGGTTTGGCTGTGCACGCTACCGGAACAACGATCGACATTAACGGAGCCTCTTACGTGCATTGACTGTTGACTGTTGACTGTTGACTGTTGATCGTGTTGCTCTACTATAAAATATCTCTAAAGACTCACCTTAACAGCTTTTAAGAATAACTACTTTATCACTTTAGCCAGATGCTCAAAAAACGAGAAGTGACTTATGTTTAGATAAAAAGATAGCCTGAGGGAAAGTGATTGTGACAACAAATAACGGAACTAACACCAAACGAGTTGCCATACTAATCGAAAATGGAGTAGAAGATTCAGAATTTCTGGTTCCTTACAACGCCTTAAAACAAGCAGGATTTGACGTAGTTGTCCTCGGTTCGCGGACAAACGAAAAGTAT
The DNA here is from genome assembly GCF_020738625.1 of Microcoleus sp. PH2017_09_SFU_O_A. Classification (NCBI taxonomy): domain Bacteria; kingdom Bacillati; phylum Cyanobacteriota; class Cyanophyceae; order Oscillatoriales; family Microcoleaceae; genus Microcoleus; species Microcoleus sp. PH2017_09_SFU_O_A. The sequence goes on along the minus strand of NZ_JAEQCF010000008.1, from coordinate 15,785 downwards.
GCAGGGAAAAATGGTAAAGTCGCCCAGCAAGCTGACGGAACTACCACTGAATCATTAGCAGAAGAATTTGATGCAGTCGTAATTCCCGGCGGTATGGCTCCCGATACAATGCGGACAAATCCCAATACAGTGCGGTTTGTCAAAGAAGCGATGGAACAAGGAAAAATAGTCGCTGCTGTTTGTCACGGCCCGCAACTTTTGATTGAAGCCGACGCGCTCAAAGGCAAAAATGCGACGGGTTTCTTGGCAATTAAAACAGACATGATTAATGCCGGAGCTAACTACATCAACGAACCTTTAGTAGTTGACGGTAACTTGATTACTTCCCGCCAACCGGGAGATTTAGGAATATTTACCACCGCTATTTTAGCGCGCCTCGGTTACGGCGGTAAAGCAGTTGGTTTGCCAGAAGAAACTGATACGAGTGCAGAATGGTGGAAACTAGCTAATGGTTGGGGCGGCTCGACACAAGCGGACATTGTGAAAGGTTTGAATACCGCCCTCGCAGGGGAACGCTATGCTTGCGAAGCGTTTCAGAATTATGCGGAAAAAACCGGAGATGCCGATTTGCGATCGCTCCTGGCGGAAATGATCCAAAATAAACAGAAACACATCCTCGCTCTCGAAAACCGCCTCAGCGATTTCGGCGAAAAACCCTCAATTCCCGCCCAACTTGCTGACAAATACGCTAAATTAAAAGCCTCGGTGCAAGGAACAGATGAAACCTTCTTGCTGCGGAGCACTCTCGGCGATTTGCAAACAGGTGTTGTCGATATCAACAACCTGCGAGCGAAGTTCACAGATCCGGTATCAACTGACATCTTTACACAGATAGAAGCGGATTTGTCCAAGTGCGAGCAAGTCGTTGCTAAACTCTTCCGCGCCCGCGCCGTTTCCCAAGAAATTAAAGCGCCAAAACCTTCGACTAGCCCCGCTGTCAAAATGTAATATCCACGCGGATTAACAAGTTTGTAGTTGCGCCTAGGGGTGAAAACCCCCACCCAGAGCGCAACTACAAATTTTTGATGCAATAATAAAATATACGCCTTTGCGGTAAAATAAAAGCCGAGCATAAAAAACAGACATCAAGTAGCTGCAAGGTGGAGATTTTTATTAAATGGCTTCTATTTTTGTTTCAGCAGGGCATGGCGGGTTTGAAGGCAGCGTGCGCGATCCCGGGGCGATCGCATTTGGCACCACCGAATCCCAGGAACTTATTCTCACTCGGGATTTATTAGTACCTGAATTGCGGCAGCGAGGTATAGACACCTTCTCTGTACCAGATACTCTTAGCTTAATCGAAAGTATCGCTTGGATCAATAGTCGCTCTCAGCCGGGAGATGTAGCGGTTGAAATACACATAGACGCTTTTTCTAATCCCCAAGTCCGCGGTGCTAGCGCGTTTTATATTGGTAGCAACCCCAGACGAAAAGCAGATGCAGATTTAATTTTAAATGGCTATTTACGCAGGTGTCCACAAATACCGAATCGTGGCGCAAGAGCAGATACAGAAGCTGGTGTTGGTAGCCTTGCATTCTGTCGGCGCGTAAATATTCCTTCGCTGTTAATAGAACTCGGTTTTTTAACTAACATTGATGACTTGCGAACTATTCAAAATCGCCGCCGTGATGTCGCCCTCGGACTCGCTGACGGACTTGAAGCTTGGTTAAACAATACTCCTTTAAAACCCTTACCGACACCGACACCGACACCGACACCTGCACCGACACCGACACCGACACCGACACCGACACCAAAACCTATAGTTTATCCTTTAATTAATATCCAAATCAACGGTGCGCCCCACGAAGACAAAGGCATTTTGGTCAACGGAAATGCTTTTGTCCCTTCCGAAGTTCTAGACGCTCTCAATGTTAAACCAGAAACAGCCGATCGCCGAATCACCTACAATGGAGTAGTATTCGTGCGGGCTGTCGATTTGCGCGATCGCGACATTTCCGTAACTTGGGATCAGGCCACCACATCAGTATCCCTGCGATCGCGCCGTGATATCCTCTCCGGCGTAGGAAAAATCATGGGACGCGGTTTAACTACCGCCCAACAAATCACAGTATTTCTCACCAAAACAAACAGCAAAGCCCTGGTAATATTTCCCAACCTACCTCAAATTTACGTCCAAGAAGCAGCCGCAGAAGGCGTCAATCACGACGTAGCTTTTTGCCAAATGTGTTTAGAAACAAACTATCTCAACTTTGGCGGTGCAGTCAAACCAGAACAATTCAACTTTGCTGACATGGGAATCGTCAGCCCCACAAATTCCGGCATTTCCTTTCCCGATGCCAGAACAGGAATTAGAGCGCAAATTCAGCACCTAAAAGCTTACGCCAGTACCGAACCAATCAACCAACCTTTAGTTAAAGAAAACGTGCGTTTTCGTTTTGTCAAGCGCGGCGTAGCCCCCACCGTCAACGAACTTGCAGGTCGCTGGAATTCTGACCCTTTATACGGACAAAAAATCATCAATATCATCCGGCTGCTTTACGAAAATGCCAGTTTGCTGTAGTCGGTTGACAGTTGACAGTTGACAGTTGCTATAGCAATTATAGTTGTATTAGTTATTTGTTATTAGTTATTTGTGACTTGCTACTAATAACAAATAACTAATAACTAATAACCGCTCCCCAATGCCCCATTCCCAATGCCCAATGCCCCATTCCCAATTCCCAATTCCCGATTATAAATACAACTATGGTTTCCAGCACAAATCGCTTTTCCGACATTCAAAATCATTGGGCAAAAATATTCATTGATGGCTTAGTAGAAAGGGCCGTAATCAGCGGTTTTCCCGATCGCACTTTTCGCCCCAACAGCAACCTCACCCGGGCCCAATTCGCCGCCATAGTCAGCAAAGCCTTTCCCGTACCCGACAAACGGCCCTACATACCCTTTATCGACGTTCCCGCCACCCACTGGGCCGCCACAGCCATTCAAGCAGCATATAAAAGAGGATTTATCTCCGGCTATCCCGACAACCTGTTTAAACCCGAAAGCCTGATTACCAGGGCCGAAGCATTAGTTGCCTTAGTCAGCGGCATATTTGGGTCAAACGCTGTACCGACAAGCAATCTGGTTCTATCAAACATCTACCAAGACAGCACAGAAATTCCTAATTATGCCAAAAAGGCGATCGTCATAGCCACCCAATCCGAAATAGTCGTCAACGCCCCCAACTTAAACCTATTAAATCCCGCCGGAAACGCCACCAGAGCCGATGTAGTCGCCTGGGTTTATCAAGCATTAGTATATCTCAAAAGAGCGCCGCAAATATACAATCAATATATTATAGTTCTCAGTAAAGTTCCCAGGCCGCAAGTTTACGTCAACCACCAGCGAGAATTTCGCGGAGTTTGGATAACATCCGTGTGGAATATTGACTGGCCATTCAGCAACAAACTCTCAACAGAACAGCAAAAAGCCGAACTCCTGAAAATCCTGGACAGGCTGCAAGAAATGAATTTCAATGCAATTATCCTCCAAATTCGAGCTGCGGGCGACGCCCTTTACGCCTCAGAATTAGAACCTTGGAGTGCGTGGCTGACAGGAACTCAAGGAAAGCCACCGCAACCTTACTATGACCCTTTAATATTTGCCGTTACAGAAAGCCACAAACGCAACATCGAAGTTCACGCTTGGTTCAATCCGTACCGCGCCAAAGTTTCCACTCAAACCCCTCCCAACGTCCGCCCTCACATCTCAGTTACCAATCCCGAATGCGTTTATCCGTGGGGCGACGACTTGTGGATGGATCCGGGAATTGATTTAGTTTTAGACAAGACTTACAACGTAATTTTAGATGTAGTTAAGCGCTACGATATAGACGGCGTTCACTTCGACGATTATTTCTATCCCTATCCCATTGACGGTCAAGAATTTCCCGACAGCAAGATTTACAATAGTTATATTTCTAGAGGCGGCCAAATGAGTTTAGGAGACTGGCGCCGCGAAAATGTCAACAAATTAGTTAGAAGACTCGGACAAGGAATTAAAACAGTCAAACCCAACGTAAAATTCGGCATCAGTCCCTTCGGTATTTATCGACCCGGACAACCACCACAAAGTCGCGGTTTAGACGCCTACGAAACACTCTATGCCGACGCCAAAAAATGGTTAGAATCAGGTTGGGTAGATTATCTAAATCCTCAACTTTACTGGCGCATCGATCAAACAGCTCAAAGCTATCCAATGTTGCTGGAATGGTGGCTAGAAAACAACCCCCAAAACCGACATATTTATGTAGGAAACAACTTAGGAAGACTTGACGGCAACAAGTGGACTGTGCAGGAAATAAACAATCAAATTGAGATTACGCGCAACTCTAAAGACAGCTTAGCTTTAGGCAATGTTTTCTTCAGCATGAAAGCATTTAGCGACAACCGCCAGCAAATCTACGATAATTTTAAATCCACTACATACGCGCAACCCGCACTCGTTCCCGCGATGCCTTGGCAAAATGGAAAGCCGCCTGCCCCTCCAGTATCAGTGGTAGTACAAAAAGTGGGGAATAGCAATGTTTTGCAGTGGAAAAATCCCGTCGATAAAAACATCCGTTCTTGGACGCTTTATCAAAAGAATGGTGATAGCTGGAAACTCATCAAAATCATCAATGCAGACACCGTACAAGTAACGGTAGGAACGGGAATTTATGCTTTGTGTGCGGTTAGCATAATGGCCGTAGAAAGTGTCGGAGTTTTCATAGAAATCTGAGGATAAAACATAAAAATATTCCTGATATCAATTCCGGTTACATCGGGATGATATAAACGGAGGAAACGGCACTGCCGTTTCCCTACCTCGATTAATTGCAGGGAAACGGCAGTGCGGTTTCCTCATTGTGGGTAATATAATTCAATACCGTTTACTTAAGACCGCCCTGGGGTAAAACCCTATGAAAAATAGATACTCTTGTTTGCTTCGTTCCTCGCAATGACAATCTTAAGTAAACCGTATTGATCTATATGTAGCGTATTCGAGGTTTGTGAAGTGTAGGGACACTCCGAGAGCCCATAGGTGTCAACTTAAGGTCAAATCCAGTCAGAGATTGCTGTTTGACTATTAAATCTAGATCCCCCCTAGCCCTCCTTAAGAAGTAGGGTGGTTTTATTGTCAGGATAGGAAATATAAAACTACCAAAAGTATCGCTCAAATGTCGGCTCGCGTTTGGGCCAAGGTACGTAGTTGCGCTTTTAGCGCTCTTTCCTAATATTATAAGGAGCGCTGAAGCGCAACTACGTACCTAATTTGTCTGAGGACAATAAAACCGCCCTACCTAGCCCCCCTTAAGAAGGGGGGGGACAAGAACGTACTCAAAGTCCCCCTTCTTAAGGGGGATTTAGGGGGATCTGGACTCAGGTAAAAACGACATTTATCAAGGCTTTCAGGCTTAAGTTGACACGCCTTGGGCAGTGCCGTGTCCCTACGGGGAGCGAGTGTACTTCATAAATGTGGAATTTGCTGTATGTTGCCAAACTTGCGGACAAGTTGAATAGAGACAGATCCAGCGATCGTTCAACTTTTTGAGCTACTTTAAAATCATCCCAAACATAAACTGAATATAGTTCTTCAGCGGAGCATCACTTTTGCTCAGTTTCATTTGCAACAAAGCACCTTCCCAACTATTTAAACAAAACTCTGCTAAGTCTTGAGCCTTTTGGTTTTTGGAGATTTCACCCGCAGTTTGGGCAGCTTCAATGCACTCAGCAAACTGATCTCGCCAGCGATCCGTAGCTTCTTGCAACCGCAGGCGAAAGCGATCGTTTTGATCGGCCATTTCTTGGCTGAGATTGCCAAACAAACAGCCTTCTCGGTATTGCAGAGTTTCAAATTCCTCTAACTTAAAGGTAAAATAATGCTTCAGCCGATTCAGAGGAGTGAGATTGATATCACCTAAATACTGTTCGACAATGCGATCGTGCATTTGGGAATCGTACTCGATGATTGCCAAACCGAATTCTTCTTTGCTACTGAAGAAGTGATAGAAAGAGCCTTTCGGAACCCCTACCGCTTGCAAAACTTCCTGAATTCCGGCGTGATTGTATCCTTTTTCCACAATGATTCGTCGCCCTGCTTTAATCAGAGCAAGTTTGGTATCTTCTTTGATGGCAACTTTTCCACTCATAAACAATGTTACTAGACCAGTCGTCTCGCTCGACGTTTTGAGATTAGCCTAATTTTGATGATTTTGTCAAGAAGGAGGGGCTTTAGTCATGGTATTAAAAAAACAATAATTTCAGGTGATGTAAGATAAAGTTCGATCGCAAACTCTCCCTATCCAAACATGAGCGCCACCGCACCAAAGCCCGCCTCAATGTGGAGTCCCCTAGCCCAGCCCGTATTTCGGGCCCTCTGGCTGGCCTCGGGAGTTTCCAGCATCGGCACCTGGATGCACGACGTAGGGGCATCCTGGCTGATGACATCCCTATCCCCGTCGCCCCTGCTAATTGCCATGATGCAAGCAGCATCCAGCTTGCCATTTTTCATGCTAGCGCTACCTGCCGGCGCGATCGCCGATGTAGTTGACAGACGCCGCCTGCTATTATTCACCCAAGGCTGGATGCTTGTCGCCGCCGCACTTTTGGGAATTCTCACCGTTGCCAACCTCACAACTCCCTGGATACTCCTAACATTAACCTTTGTGATGAGCATCGGCAGCGCGGTAAATATGCCAGTCTGGCAAGCAATTACCCCCGAATTAGTTGCCAAAGAACAACTGCCGTCAGCCGTAACATTGACCGGAATTGTCATCAATTTATCGCGATCCGTAGGCCCCGCTTTAGCAGGAATTATCATCGCATCCGCCGGAACAGGCTTCGTCTTTTTGCTGAATGCAGCTTCCTTTATCGGAGTCATTCTAGTCATTTATACGTGGCAGAGAAAGCCCCAAGAAACAGCTTTACCCGCAGAAAGATTTATCGGCGCAATGCAAGCCGGAATCCGCTACGTGCGCTATTCTCCACCTTTTCAAGCAGTCCTGATCCGCGCTGGGGCATATATTTTCTTTGCCAGCGCTTTGTTTGCCATGCTGCCACTTTTGGGTCGCCGAGAATTAGGTTTAGATGCTTTTAGATACGGGATAATTCTCGGTTTTTGGGGAATCGGTGGGTTAGCCGGAGCATTTATTTTGCCCAAAATCCGGCAGCGAATTTCCACTGATTTGTCGGTAGCTGCGGCATCAGCGGTGTTTGGCACAATGATGCTGGTATTGAGTTATACGCGCAATTTCTACGCAGTTTGTGCAGCGATGCTGGTAGTGGGATTGTCGTCTTTGACAGTGATGGTAAGTTTGAATGTAGCTGCTCAAACAGCCGTTCCTACATGGGTGCGGGCGAGAGCTTTAGCGACATATTTGTTAGTGTTTCAGGGAAGCATGACTTTAGGTAGTTTACTGTGGGGAACCATTGCCCAGCAAGCAGGAATTTCTGTTAGTTTACAGATTGCAGCAGTTGGAGCGATCGCAACTACAGCCCTCGCCACACGCTACCGTCTCAGATGTGCAGAAAAAATGGATTTAACATCTTCCTTACACTGGCAGCAGCCCGCCCATTCTTTTGAGCCAAGTCCCAACGACGGCCCGGTATTAATTACTTTAGAATACTGCATCGATCCGGCCGATGCAAATAGTTTCCAACAAGCAATGGAAGCAGTCAGCCGCACTCGCCGGCGCGACGGGGCGATTCAGTGGGGATTGTATCAAGATTTATCCCATCCCAGCCGATTTGTAGAAACGATAATTGTCGAATCTTGGGCAGAGCACAAACGCCAATTCGAGCGAGTCACAAATGCCGATCGCGCGATCGAAGAAACAGCCCGCGCTTTTCACATCGGAGACACCCCCCCCAAAGTTTCCCAAATGATTTACGGCAATCCTGACAATAGATAAATTCTAGAGACAACCAACTGACTAATAACTAATGACTGCTGACTAATCCTAATAAATTCTTCCTTCCGACAGAAGACTTTTGGCCTGCAAATACGATATCGTGTTGCCAATATTTTGATGTTGAGGAGAAAAAAACTGTGGTTCCCTTACGCGATGACAATCCCACCAGTATCACTCCCTACGTTACCTTCGGACTGATTGCTGCCAACGTATTAGTGTTTTTGTACGAACTCAGTTTGGGCGATCGCCAATTAACGCAATTTTTCTACTCTTGGGCGGTCGTTCCTTGCCAGTTAAGCAATATGTGTCGGGTGTCTCTGCCAGTTTCGCCATTTCCCGAATGGACGACACTAATTAGCTCGCAATTCCTGCACGCAGGCTTTCTCCACATTGCCGGAAATATGTTATTTTTGTGGATTTTTGGTAACAACGTAGAAGACCGTTTAGGACACGTAAAATATTTAATATTTTACCTTACTTGCGGCGTTTTAGCATCACTAACTCAGTGGTATTTTTCCTCATCATCGGCTATTCCTTCCCTGGGCGCTAGCGGCGCGATCGCAGGCGTGATGGGCGCATACATTCTCAGATATCCCCAAGCCAAAGTTCTTACTTTACTACCTCTGGGCATTTTTATTACTACAGTCAGAGTTCCCGCTTTCTTCTTTCTCGGATTTTGGTTTGCACAGCAAGCATTGAGCGGTTTAGCTTCCTTGAATGCGCCGGCAAGTGTGGGCATGGAATCCGGGGGAGTTGCCTATTGGGCTCATGCCGGCGGCTTTGTTTTTGGCGCGATTCTCGGCCCTTTATTGGGACTTTTTTCTGATGAAAATCAGATTTAGATAAGATGGCGGTTGAAACCGCGTCTATACAAAGAAAGTCCGCCTCCGCGGACTGAAGAAAATAATGTAATTTCAACTGCCCGCTGTTCTACTCTTCAACCCACGGAGGTGGGTTTTGTTTGTATAGAGGCGGTTTCAACCGCGAGCGTCTTCTATCTATTCCTAGATAAACGTGAAGTCAAATCCCGAAAGAGAAGAAACTCCTGTTACACCATTTAACTTCGCCAAAATGCGAGAATCGTTGCCGGCGAGGTTGTTGCCATTGCCGTCATAAATGATGTAAGTATTGCCGCCGGAATCGTAGGCAAACAAGAATGCACTTCCTCCTAGAATATTTGCAGAAACAGTTGTCTGCACGTTCAGCAGAACTAGGGTGCCACTATTGAGATTCCCGAATCCGGGGGCAAAGTTAAACTGATCGGCGATCGGCACACCGAGACCGGTAAAATCAGTAATCACATCGTATCCGCCTGCGGCGATCGCAGCATTGATGGCCGCCGAAGAAGCCGCATCAAAGGCCAGCCCGCCATCCGCAGGACTGGTATAGCGGAATTGATTGCTACCACCGCCACCCGTCATGGTATCTGCACCCAGGCCGCCTACGAGCACGTCGTTATCCAAACCGCCGTTCATCGTATCGTTGCCGCCTTGGCCGTCAACAGTATCTGCCCCTGCAAAACCGTTCAAATTGTCCGGCAAAGAACCACCAACCAATTTGTTAGGCCCGCTATCAGCCGCCAAGATGGAAACGGCGATCGTACCTGTGCCCGGAATTGTCCCGAATCCGTCGCTGACGCTGTAGGTGAAAGTAGTTGTACCCGCTACGTTGCCGGGGATGAACTGCACCTGAGTGCCGAGATTCACAGCTATGCCCAGTTTTGGCGTGCCGACATTGATAATGCTGAGTGGCCCTTTCTGCGGGCTGGAATCGTTGGCGAGTACGTCGATGAATGTCGGCAGCAAATTATTCGTATTCGTAAATACGATGCCGTCATCGCCAAGCACCGGCGGCAAGCTAGTCGGAAGGGTTGACGATGTATTGAAAGAGTTGATGTTAATCGCAACTGAGGCTGCCGCCGTGCCACCTTGATCGTCCGCTACGCTGTAGCTGAAGGAACCGGCTGACCCGATTACATCAGTTTTAGGTTGGAATTGCAGGCCGAGTAATTCCTGAACTGTCAGTTTTTGGTTCAGGGCGATCGGAGTTGTACCGACAACTACTTGACCGAAATTCGGATTGGGCACTCCGATTACTCCGATCGACAATGGTTGGCCCTCTGGATCTGTCGGCTGCGAAATACTTAGAGACAGAGGCGAATTCTGCAAAGCTGTCAGCGTTTTACCAGTTTCGACGATCGGCAGTTCGTTAGGAGTCGGAGTGGTAAAACTCGGCGGAACTGGCCCACCACCGAAAGGCGGAGGAGTTGGGGTTGTCGCAGTTGGAGTCGGGACAATAGAAGGACTCGGACTCGGAGTTGTCCCCGGTGATGGAGTCGGACTCGGAACCTGTGTCGGTAATGTCCCCGGCGACGGAGTTGGACTCGGATTTGTCCCCGGTGATGGCGATGGAGTCGGACTCGGACTTGTCCCCGGAGTCGGACTTGTTGCCGGAGTCGGACTTGTTGCCGGAGTCGGACTTGTTGCCGGAGTCGGACTTGTTGCCGGAGTCGGACTCGTTGCCGGAGTCGGACTCGTTGCCGGAGTTGGACTTGTTGCCGGAGTCGGACTTGTTGCCGGAGTCGGACTTGTTGCCGGAGTTGGACTTGTTGCCGGAGTTGGAGAAGCAGTTGTCCCCGTCGGTGGCGGTGTCGTAACAGGTTTTGTCCCCGTTGAGGGTGTCGGGGAAGCCGTTGTCCCCGTTGGTGTCGGGGAAGCCGTTGTCCCCGTCGGAGTTGGAGAAGCCGTTGTCCCCGTCGGAGTTGGAGAAGGACTTGTCCCCCTCGGTGTCGGAGAAACACTTGTTCCCTGAATAGTAAAGGGATTATCTTCTACGCGCGGTATTCGAGCCGTAGTGAACCTAGATTCATCTAGCGAACCAGGCCGCACATCAACCAACACCGCCAAAAATTCGCCAGTTTGCTTGTCCTGAATAATCGTGTTGCTAGAATTCGAGCCTTGACCCTGGAAGATGTTTAACTGTGTAAAGTTCAGACCTCCAGCCAAGCCGATCGAATCTCCTGCCTTAAAATCTCTGATTAAATCAGCATCACCGATCTCGCGGCCGCCAGTAGTCAGAAACCCGCTACTAGAAACCGACGTACCCACCCTACCGAGAACAAAGATATCCGAACCCTCGCCTCCTGTCAGAGTATCAGACCCGCGATCGCCCGTCAGAATATCATCCCCAGCATCTCCAGATAGAGCATCATTGCCATCTCCTCCAAATAGCAGGTCATCACCCTCGCCACCCTCACCAGTATCGTTACCAACACCGCCGCTGATGACATCCCCACCGTCGGCGCCCAAAAGAATATCATTGCCCGCAGCGCCGATCAGGCAGTCATTGCCCGTGTCGCCAAAAACAGTGTCACTGCCCTTGTCGCCAAAAATCAGGTCGTCTTCCGCACCTCCGCGCAGACAGTCATTGCCTTTACCGCCGTACAGCGTATCGTTGCCTTCCGAACCCAAGACAACATCGTTGCCCTGGTCGCCAAAAGCTGCATCGTTGCCCTGGTCGCCAGAAACCAAGTCATCGCCTTTGCCGCCCCGCACGGTGTCATTACTGCGTCCGCCTTCAACGATATCTTTACCAGCGCCACCATTGAGAGAATCGTTACCGTCTTCGCCCCTGATGATATCGTCCCCGTCCCGACCCAGAATCGTGTCGTCCCCGTCGCGCCCGGAAATCGTGTCGTTGAACAAGCTGCCGATTAAATAGTTATTCCCGTCATTGGCGACAACTACACCATCGACAAACAGCGGCTGTGGGGGAGGCGTGGGTACAGTCGGAGTTGGTCGAGGCACCGGTACGATCGAAATCCCCGGGCCTGTCCCCATCATCGTCGGAGTTGTCCCCGTCATCGACGGAGTTGTCCCCGTCATCGTCGGAGTTGTCCCCGCCATCGACGGAGTTGTCCCCGTCATCGACGGAGAAGTCCCCGTCATCGACGGAGAAGTCCCCGTCATCGACGGAGTTGTCCCCGTCATCGACGGAGAAGTCCCCGTCATCGACGGAGTTGTCCCCGGCGACGGCGTAGGAGTGGTCTCCGGTATAATAATTACTGGTACTGCACTGGGCATTTTTCGGACTCCTTGCGACGCTACTCAAAAACGACTAGATAAACTTAAAGTCAGAGGCAGTAATGACGGTGCTAAGAGCTCCCGGCACTGTAGGAATAGAATTCAACACTGCCAAATCGAAAGCTGGGAGACTGTCGTCTGCCACATTCGGGTCAAAGCCAAGAACATACTGGTTAAAAGTATTGTTCAGGTACACGAAGAAAGCTCCAGTTTTGCTCGAACCGTTTTGATTCTTCAACACTGCATTGATTGCTTGAGCGTTGTCAAATTTAGATTCAAACAAAATTACTTCTTGCTTGCTGATGTTGTCGCCGCCACTGCCGATATTCCTGACGATAAAACTGGTGAAATCGTTAGTAGTTCCCGAGTTTGTTAAACCTGCGAAATTTGACGACCTGAACAAGAATCTGTCGGTGCCGGTGCCATTAGCATTAAAGTCAGTAATGATATCTACACCTTCACTCGGAGTTTCGTAGTAGAAGAAATCATTACCAGCATCGCCGGTGAGCAAGTCAGAACCGTTCCCGCCGCCCAAAATATCATTGCCCGCACCGCCGGAAAGCGAGTCATTGTCATCGCCACCCAATACCAAGTCGTTGCCGAAGGCGCCGCTGAGACAGTCGCTACCGGCGCCGCCGTCTACAGTGTCGTCGCCCGCTTCGCCCAACAGGGAGTCGCCGCCGCCCTCGCCTAATATGTAGTCGTTGCCCGCACCTCCGAGTCCGGTGTCGCTGCCTTCTCCACCTAAAATGGTGTCTTCGCTATCGCCGCCGGAGATCGAATCGTTATTGATACCGCCATCGAGCAAGTCTCTGCCGATGCTGCCATCGAGGATGTCGTCGCCGGCACCGCCCTCGATCGAGTCATCGCCAATTCCACCCAATAATGTGTCGGTGCCGCTGCCTCCAAGTATCGAGTCCTCGCCGGCTTCTCCCAATATCGAATCATTCCCAGCGCCGCCGTCAATGGTGTCGCCGTTGTCACCGCCCGAGATGATGTCATTGTCATTGCCGCCGAACATCAAATCGTTGCCCAGTCCGCCAACTAGCGAATCTATGCCATCTTCGCCATCGATGGTGTCGTTGCCCAGTCCGCCGTCGAGGTTGTCGTTGCCGATCGAACCCAGCAGCGAGTCATTGCCTGCATCACCGAATGCAAAGTCGTCGCCGCCCCTGCCGTCGATGATGTCGTCCCCGGCACCGCCTGAGATGGTATCGTTGCCTGCCCCGCCGATGATGTAGTCGCTGATGTTGCTGCCTGTAAAGCTGCTGGCAGGAAGTGCGGTGCGATCGACAATATTATCTACCACCGTAATGCTGAAGGATGCCGGCCCGATCTTTGAAGACCCGTCGGAGGCTGTAAACGTGAAACTGTCGCTGCCACCTCCTGCTAACAAGTTGTATTTGACAATGTTGTTGTTGACATCGTCTTGGCTAAATTTGCCGCCCACGTTGAGAAATGTGGTGCCCCTTTGCACAAAACCTCTGGTAGCGTCGGGGGCTTTAGTAATCGTGTAAACAATTTCCGATGGAGGGTTGTCGGGATCTGTCACCAACAAATCGGCGGCGGTGATTGTCTGAGTCGGAGCACTTTTGGCAACCACCACACCATCGTTAATAACTAGCTGTGGGGGGTTGCTGACGTTGATAGTTACTGTTGCCTGAGCAGTGCCGCGGTTGCCGTCTGAGATCGAGTAGCTGAAGCTGTCAGAACCAGAGAAGCCAGCATTTGGGGTGTATTGGAAGTCGCCGCCGCCCAAGGGAGTCAGAGTTCCTTTGGCTGTTGGGGTAAAAGTCGTAACCGTCAAAGGGTTCTTGTCTGCATCGGTGTCGTTCAACAGAACGTTGAAAGTGAGACCTTGACCTGAAACCGTAGTGAAGTTGTCGTTAACTGCGACTGGAAGCTGATTGACAGGTGTCGGACTCGGACTTCCTGTCGGCGTCGGACTTCCTGTCGGTGTCGGGCTTCCTGTCGGCGTCGGCGTTGGACTCGGACTTGCCGTCGGCGTGGGGAAGATTGGCCTCGGACTCGGCGTCGGAGTGTCTGTGGGAGTCGGAGTGTCTGTGGGTGTGGGAGTCGGACTCGGTGTCGGAGTTGGTGTGGGAGTCGGACTTGCCGTCGGTGTGGGAGTCGGCGTCGGACTCGGAGTCGGCGTCGGAGCTGGTAGTGGGGTGGCGCTGCCTGGAACTATGGGGGCAATTACAAATGAGCTGCGTCCCAAGGTTCTGCTGTCTACTCCGGGCAATACTGCTAAAAAGTCGCCGCTGACGCCGTTGCGAATAATGGTGCTGCCGGCTTTGCTGTCGGTGCTTTGGAAGATTACCAAATCTTCAAACTTGAGGTCGCCGCTCAGCCCGATCGCATCTTCACCTTGGCGAAAGTCTGTGAAAATATCAGCATCGGCGATATCCGGGCCGCCTGTGGTGAGAAATGCTGGGTTAGTGCCGTTGCTGCTGCTGCCACCGGGGGTACTGAAGGTACCGATAACGAAGACATCTCTCCCTTCGCCTCCTGCTACTATGTCTTTGCCTGCTTCGCCCCAAAGAATATCGTTGCCAGCACCACCGTCCACGATGTCGTCCCCAGCACCGCCGAACACGATGTCATCGCCGTCACCTGCAAAAATGGTATCCGCGCCGCCATTGCCGTAGAGCCAGTCGCCTCCTTCGTTGCCAAATAGCAAGTCTTCGCCTTCGCCACCGAAGAGCGAGTCATTACCTTGATCGCCCCAGAGAACGTCATCGCCGCGATCGCCCAAAAAGCTGTCGTCGCCCAACCCACCGCGCAAGCTGTCGCTGCCTTTGCCGCCGTAAGTCGTATCTTTGCCTTCGCCTCCAATTACCGTATCGTTGCCGTCATTGCCGTACAACAAATCGGGGTTATTTCCCCCGTCGAGGGAATCGCTGCCTTTGCCTCCGTACAGGGTATCGAGTCCTGAACCGCCGTCGAGCACGTCGTTGCCGGGGCCACCAAACAATACGTCCTCATCATCATTGCCAAAAACTAAATCATCGCCACTAGATCCTTGCAGGTTGTCGTTGCCTTGCAGCCCGGAAATCACGTCGGGGCCGGGACTGCCAACTAACGAGTCGTTGGTTTCTGTTCCCCGAAGTACGCCCCCGATGATTGAGGGTACGGTACCTTTTCCTCCGCCCAATGTGTCGTCTATGCCGCCCAATGTGTCGTCGGAAGGCCTTGGCGTCGTCGGTGTCGGCGTCGTCGGTGTCGGCGTCGTCGGTGTCGGCGTCGTCGGTGTTGGTGTCGTCGGCGTTGGCGTTGTCTCCGGCGTTGGCGTTGGCGTTGGCTCAACTATAATAATTGGTACTGCACTGGGCATTATTTTGGCTCCTTATCAAAGACGATCCCGATTAACTTTAAGAAGTGATTAGTATCAGCTTGTTGCCACAAATCTGGCCTAAAATTGATTATTGACACTCCCCGGTCTGAAGACGCGGGGATTCTTAAGGACAAACTTTGGGGGATGAATCCGCCCAAAGTTTAATTCTTAAAGGGTTAGTCAGTAACCCGCTACCCACTCGCTCAACTATTGAGTCTATGGCTACTTTTGATTTCCTAATGATGTTTGCCGCACCGTTAACATCTGCATTCAGAATTGATTTCTGAGCAGAACGGTATAAACCTAGTTTAATTCTTTTACCAGACGGTTGCCAATTGTCGGGTTTTTCACCAACTTTCACTGGCAGTACGTCTCGATCCAAGAAGCTAGCTTTTGAGGTGTAGGATTCGTCTTGCTCTACAAATCTCCATCCTCTGAGAGCGCACTCTTGTTGTAGTCTATCTTTGAC